>CALBPW010000063.1 GCA_937899145.1 uncultured Bacteroidota bacterium | reverse complement strand
GTGGATAGCGACTAAGTGCCTTACCAACAGCACCTTCTGATTGTCCTCGACAATAAGCGGGCGAAGTGTCAAAAAGATTGACTCCATGCTGAATGGCGTAATCTATCAGTTTGTTTATTTGCTCTTGGTCGAGTGGATTATTGCGGTCTTCGCGGCCGCTTTGTCCTGCAAGCGTTGGAAATCGCATACAGCCATAACCTAAAAGCGATACATGTTCGCCATGCTTTCCTGTGCGGTAAGTCATTTTATCAGTTGGCACTTCAGCATTTGAAGTGTTTATTGACCTCAATTTTTTCTGATTTGCTGATGGCGAGCAAGCCGACAATGTGGCTGCAGCTATCCCCGCGCCTATCGTTTTCAAAAAACTGCGGCGAGTTATTGTTGCATTTTTGGTCATACTTTTCAATTTTTTGCGCATTGAAAAGCAAATATGGCAAATTGTTCGGTTTTTGCAAACCAATCGTCAAGCACTATATTTAAAAAATAAGCAAATGTTTTTTAACAAAAAAATATCTTTTTCAAGATTCAAATAATATGACTGATGTATGATTTATCTTAATCATACTGCCGCATGAATCACCTTTTTTGTTTCGAAAAATTCCTCTTCAAAATAGTCTGAAATATTGTAAATATGCAAGTTACCAGTCACATTCAATTCGTTTTCAAAGTCGCCGCCCTTCAAATACAAGATGCCATTTGCTAATGTATTTGCGCCACCTTGCCTAATTTTTGAATGTGTCAGCCGATAAAAGGCATCGAAGCGAGTAACTGCGCGACTTATAACAAAATCGTATTTTGTTTTCAATTCTTCAACGCTAATATGCTCAGCTGTAACATTTTGTAAGCCAACACTTTCCGCAACTGCTTTTACAACGGTTATTTTTTTCCCTATTCTATCAATAAGATGAAATTTGCAATTAGGAAACATTATGGCAAGTGGAATGCCAGGGAATCCGCCACCAGTGCCAACGTCAAGCAATTGAGCGCCATCGGTAAACGGTAATACCTTTGCTATCGCAAGCGAGTGCAAGACATGATTAATTGCCAGATTTTCAATATCTTTTCGCGATATGACATTTATTTTACTATTCCAATCAGCATACAAATCTTGTAACCGGGCAAATTGGTTTATTTGCTTTTCAGTAATATCAGGGAAATATTTAAGTACGTAATCAACTGGTTGATTGCTCATTAGATATGTTCATTTTTACGTTTTAGCATTTCGGACAATAACTCACGCGAGCGAAAAAGTTGGGCTTTTACTGTACCAATCGGCATATCTAATTCTTGAGCAATCTCCTCGTACGATTTTTCGTCAAAATAGCGCATTTCGACAAGTTGACGATAACGTGGTTTCAAATTTGACACCATTTGGCGCAATAATTCGTGTTTTTGTTCACGGATTATATTTTCCTCCGGGTTTGGGGCGTCGTATTTAAGTGCCATTGTGGCTTCTTTGGCAAACACTTCGCCAATGCTGCTTTCGCTTTCTGATGCTGATGTGCTTATCACATTCAGTTTCCGCACTTTTTGACGGCGCAAAAAATCGATACAATTGTTTGATGCAATACGGAATAGCCATGTGCTAAAAGCATAATCTGGCGAGTATTGCTCGATATTGCGAAAAGCCTTGCCAAAAGATTCCATTGTCAAATCTTCAGCATCGGTTTTGCTTTTTACCATCTTCAAAACCAAATAATAGATAGAATCTTTATAATTAGTCAAAATGGCGTTAAAGGCTTGCTCATCGCCATTTTTGGCACGCTCAACCCATATAAAATCGCGCTTGGCTTTGTCTGAAAATTCAGGATTCGCACTCATTGGCAACGCTTGTCTCTTAAGTTTAAAATATTGAACGCCAAATGAAACACTGGCAAAACAACGTCAAATATAGGAATTAAAAATAAAAATCCTCGCTCTTCAAATTTTCTCATATTCAATTTATAAACAACAATTTGAACAATCAGCCGAAGAACGTAAGCTGATGCCGCTTCGACGTATAACCCTAAAGGACAAATAGTTACGGCAAGCGCTACATAAAACAGGAAACGGCTTAGCAACTCAATGCTAAGGCAAAATTTAGTGCCTGCACGATAATGCGTCCATGTTGAAAGGTGGCGTTTTTTTTGTTTTACCCAATCGGCAAATCGTTCGCAAGGTATTGAACGTGTGATACTTGACTTAGTTGTAAGTATGCAAGTATTGTTTTTGGTTGCAAATTCGTTTACAAACAAATCGTCGTCGCCAGATGTCAGATGATAGTGCGATTGGAATCCGCTACCGCCAAAAAATGTTGAACGCCGATACGATATGTTTCGCCCCACGCCCATGTATGGATGATGAATTTTTGCTAATCCAAGATATTGCATCGCGATTGACAGTGTATCGTAGCGTATTAGTTTGTTTAGCAAGCCTTTACGAGTTTCGTATCCGCCATAACCAAGCACAAATTCGGTTTTATCAGAATACGATGCCTCAATATCGGCAAGCCACTGATTACCAACTGGATAGCAATCGGCATCGGTTAGTACAACGTATTCGTTTTTTGCTGACTTCAAGCCGATTGTGATGGCAAGTTTTTTACCATGCGCAAATTTCCGGTCTATTTCGATATTTGTATGACGTAAGTTCTTGTATTTCAATTCCATTTCGCCTAACAACAATAATGTGTCGTCGGCTGAGCAGTCGTTAACTACAATTACCTCAAAATCAGGATAATCTTGTTCTAAAATTTTGGGTAAAAATTGGCGCAGATTATCACACTCGTTGCGGGCACAAATAATCACCGAAATCGGATTTTGTTTGGCCGAAACTTGCGGTGGTTTGTTTAGCGATGGGCGCAGATAAACTACAAAATAATAAATGACTTGCGCCAACAATGCTAACGCAAATATTGATAAAACAATCAGTTGTAATTGAGTTAATGAGTTAAAATATTGTTCCACTTTTTTTTGTCGATTATCGGCTGCAATAGTATAAAAAAATTCAAAATCTGTCAGCATTCAATTGCCGCCATTGCAATATTTACAATAATCGTGTTTAATATTCTCATTTTCAAACACTCGCAACGAGAAACCTTCTTCAGTGCTGCTGTTCAGCAGTTTGCAATAAGTTTCTGGTTCTATTAGCCTTATGCGATTCATTGCCGTTTCAAATGCCACGGTATGCATCATATTTTCGGAAAGGCTGCATAGCGACACGTATGTTAACAATAATTGCATATTGGTTGTTGAGCCCACCCAAGGCTCTAAAATCTTGAGCGTCAGCATATAATCTTTGTTATACAAAAACAATTCTGCCAATTTCAAGCTATTTTCCATTGTTTCAGTTTTTATATCGACAATCTGCTTAATTCGCTGAACGCAAGCCACTTTTGTAGCTCGCACATGAGTAAGGGAATCAACTTCGTCAATGATTTTCAACTGCAATCTGATGTTCAGTCTATCAACTGTTTCTTTACGCAATGGTGTGTAATAAAGTTTTTCAATTCCTTGCTGAAGTGTTGCTGAATTGTCTTTAAACAATCCTTCTGGGTAATCAATTCGCATTAGTAAATCGTTGAAAGCGATATATTCGTTTTGTGGCGCTATGGTTGCTAAAGCTAAAATCCGCTCGCGCAGTTCTGGCATTTTCATCATTCCGAGTTTATGCCGAATCCAAAGGTCGTTCATCACCAATCCTGCAAAATCTGGTGTGTCGGGAATCCGCATTTCGTCAAGCACATCTTTTGTGTAAGCGCCTTCCAATATGCGTTTCATGATAAATTTCTGAATTGAAAGTGCCGTTATACGGTCGGCTGAATCGATAGCGTATTCGTGAAATTTTCGCAAAACAAACGGGCGTTCGTTTTTGCCTTTAATGTCGTACACAATGCGCATATTGATGCGTGCATAACGATGTTTTTGCAACATTGGTTCAAGTTCTTTTGCTAAATCGTTCTTTTTAATGCTATCTTGCACTCGTTCAACGCTCATATTGGCATATTTCCGATATTTTGTTGTTTGAATATCTGCAACAAAATCGTCCCAATTGTAATCGGTTACAATTGATGTTGACATTGTATCTACTTGCCTGCTTTTCAGGGTTTTAACTATACTTTCCGCACGACGGCGCTGAAGGTTTCTGTTCACTGAGTCGCTGCCCTCAATTGAGGAGTAAGCAACAATTTGCATATTAAGGATGGTAAAATCGGGCTGCTCAAGCGCCTCTAAAAATGGTTCAATATCCTCCTTATTATAGTC
>CALBPW010000062.1 GCA_937899145.1 uncultured Bacteroidota bacterium | reverse complement strand
GCTGGTTGAAATTAAAAATCGCATTGGATTTTTGAAAGATGTCGGACTTGGTTATTTAACATTAAATCGTCTTTCGTCAACGTTAAGTGGAGGTGAAAGCCAAAGGATTAATTTGGCGACATCGCTTGGCAGCAGCCTTGTAGGGTCGCTTTATATATTAGATGAGCCAAGCATCGGTTTGCACCCAAAAGACACCGATTTACTAATAAAAGTGTTGCGTAACTTGCAAAAAATCGGCAACACTGTGGTTGTGGTTGAGCACGATGAGGAGATAATTCGTGCCGCTGACGAGATTATTGACATTGGCCCGTTGGCCGGACACCTTGGTGGCGAAGTGGTTTTTCAGGGTAATCACGAACAATTGAAAGACAGCGTTAGAAGTTTAACCGCTAAATATTTAACTGGTGAAATGCAAATCGCATTGCCTGAATATCGACGTAAATGGCGTAACTTTATTAAAGTTGAGGGAGCATGTGAAAATAATCTTAAAAATATTAGTGTTAAATTTCCGCTTGAAGTAATTACAGCTGTTACAGGTGTCTCGGGTAGCGGGAAATCAACATTAGTGAATAAAATATTGTTCAATGCACTAACAAAATATTACGGAGAGCAAAGCGGCCAACGCACTGGCAGTTTCCGCCAGCTTTCGGGCGATTTGCAACGTATAAAACGCATCGAATATGTTGACCAAAATCCAATAGGTAAGTCAACGCGCTCAAATCCAGCATCTTACATAAAAGCATACGACGAGATTCGAAAATTATACAGTGAGCAGCAAGGTGCTAAACAACAAGGACTTACACCTGCATTTTTCTCATTTAATGTTGACGGAGGGCGGTGCGAGGAGTGTCACGGTGACGGAAAAATAAAAATTGAAATGCAATTTATGGCCGATGTTGAGCTTGTGTGCGAAAGCTGCCACGGAGAGCGCTTCAAGCCTATCGTTCTCGATATCCGGTATCGCCAAAAAAACATAAATGATGTGCTAAATATGAGTGTTGATGAGGCTGTCGAGTTTTTTAAACAAGACACAGAAAACGCAACCTGTAAACGCATAGTTGAACGCTTGCAGCCATTGGCAGATGTAGGTTTGGGCTATGTTAAATTGGGGCAGTCATCAAGTACGTTGAGTGGCGGCGAAAGTCAACGTGTGAAATTGGCATCGTTTTTGAGTGCCGAAGAAGCAGGTATTCCAACCTTATTCATTTTCGACGAACCTACTACAGGCTTGCATTTCCACGATATTAGCAAACTGATGGGCGCATTCAACGCACTTGTCGATAACGGGAACACGGTGCTTATAATTGAACATAATTTAGATGTGATAAAATGCGCCGATTGGATTATCGACCTTGGTCCTGAAGGCGGAAAAAAAGGAGGAAATATTGTTTTTACCGGCACACCGGAAGATATTGTAAATTGCGAAGAGTCGTACACGGGCAAATATCTGAAAAACAAACTAATACCAATATCGAAATGAGCAGAATCAGCAATAAAGACGAACTGATTGTAGCTGTCGGCAATGCGATGGAAAACTACATAAATGGCTTTGCCGCAGGCTGGTACATCGATTACACCGACCAAACAGTGGTGATGATTGAAGATTACATTTTCGAACTTGATGACAACAAAAAATCGGACGTGTCATGGGAAAAAGAAATGATGGAAATAGTTAAAAATCATCAACTTGAGCGAATTGATGCACCAAGCGATGCTACAAAACGACAAGTTATGCTCGGTTTCGCACAGCAGCAACCTGATAAAAATACATCCGGGCATCTGAATTTTTCGATAATCCAACAGCAAGAATTCGCATCGTTTGATAATGTGGTGCGCGAATTGCGATTAGACAAGTGGTGGACTGAATTCCGAAAAGAAGAATATCAGCGGATTGCAAAAAAATGGATTAAGAAAAAACGCTTCGATTTTATTGATGGACAATTGGTTAGAAGAACGGATTGATTGATGGTTAGCAGTAGGAAGCGAAGAGAAAGGAGTAAAGTGTAAAGATGGTTAATGTTAAATTCGAATCGTTCTAAATAACCATATCAACCTTCTCAACTTTTTATCCTCTAACCATTTAAAAATAAACAATTTATGAATACAGATTTGTCTTTAAACGAAATACAACAAAAAGTTGATAATTGGATTAAGGCTTACGGCGTGCGATATTTTGGCGAACTTACAAATATGGTTTTACTTACAGAGGAAGTTGGCGAACTTGCGCGCATTGTGGCTCGAACATACGGCGAACAATCGTTTAAAGAATCGGATAAAGACAAAAATTTATCCGACGAAATGGCTGATATTCTGTGGGTTTTGGTTTGTTTAGCCAATCAAACGGGAGTGAACCTAACCGAGGCTTTTCAGCAAAATCTACAAAAGAAAACTAATCGCGATGCCACGCGACATTTGGAAAATGATAAATTGAAGTAAGTAATTCTTTGATGGAAAAAGAGATACTTGCTTCAAAAAAAACGAACAATCAATATTTGCCGATAAATTCAACTCAGAAAGTTATAAAAACCAAACTCATAACTTTCCGATTTGCATTTGCCATAAAAAAATTAATTTAGAGCCTCAATAAAAATAGAACTATGTATATCGGAATAGCAGGAAACATCGGCTCTGGCAAAACAACACTTACGGGGCTTTTGGCTAAAAATTTCAAGTGGGAGGCTCATTACGAGGAAGCCGACAATCCGTATATGAACGACTTTTACAACGATATGCAACGTTGGTCGTTCAATTTGCAAATATTCTTTTTGAATAGCCGCTACAATCAAATTCTGCAAATACTAAAATCGGGCAAAACAGTTATTCAAGACCGCACGATTTATGAAGACGCGCACATTTTTGCACCTAATTTGCACGATATGGGTTTGCTAAGCACGCGCGATTTTAATACCTATTTTTCGTCGTTCGAGTTGATGAGTAAATTTATACAACCACCTGATTTACTGATATATTTGCGTGCATCGGTACCAACACTCG
>CALBPW010000061.1 GCA_937899145.1 uncultured Bacteroidota bacterium | reverse complement strand
TTTCTTTCAGTTCGATAAGTGCTTCATCAAGAATTTTCTGATATGTTTCGAATCCTAAGTCGCCAATAAATCCGCTCTGCTCGGCCCCAAGCATATTGCCTGCTCCGCGAATGTCTAAATCTTGCAGAGCAAGGTTTAGTCCGCTGCCGAGTTCGCTAAAATCTTCGATGGCTTTCAGCCGGCGGCGCGCTTCGTCGGTAAGTGTTTCGGGGGCTGGTGCGAAAATGTAGCAGAAGGCCTTTTTGTTTGAGCGGCCGACGCGTCCGCGCAGTTGATGCATGTCGCTCAAGCCGTAATGCTGGCCATCATTTATAATAATGGTGTTGGCATTAGGAATATCAAGGCCGGATTCAATTATTGTTGTAGAAACCAGCACGTCGTATTTGCCATCGATAAAGTCGAGCATGATTTTCTCAAGTGCTTGACCTTCCATTTGCCCATGTGCTGTTATCACGCGTGCCGACGGAATAAGCCGGGTTATCATTCCTGCAATATCGGGTAGTTGTTCAATCCGATTATTGATAAAAAAGACTTGTCCGCCACGGTTCAACTCGTAGCTAATGGCCTCTTTTACAATTCCTTCGTCAAAGGTGTGAACTTCGGTCAATATTGGCTGGCGATTGGGTGGTGGAGTGCTGATTACCGACAAATCGCGCGCACCCATAAGTGAAAATTGAAGTGTGCGTGGAATTGGTGTCGCCGTAAGTGTCAGTGTATCAACATTTACCTTCAATTGTTTCAGTTTTTCTTTAACGCTGACACCAAATTTTTGTTCCTCATCGATTATTAGCAGCCCTAAATCGTTGAATTTAACATTTTTACCTATCAATTTATGTGTGCCGATAACAATATTAAGTTCGCCACTTGCAAGGCGTTTCAAAATATCGGTTTGTTCTTTTGCGGTGCGTAGGCGGCTCAGATAATCGACAGTGCAAGGCATATCGGCAAGCCGATTGCTGAATGTTTTGTAGTGCTGCATTGCCAAGATGGTTGTTGGTACAAGCACTGCAACTTGCTTGTTATCAGCTACAGCCTTAAATGCGGCGCGTATTGCAATTTCTGTTTTGCCAAAGCCGACATCGCCACAAACAAGTCGGTCCATCGGCATTGTTCTTTCCATATCGGCTTTC
>CALBPW010000060.1 GCA_937899145.1 uncultured Bacteroidota bacterium | reverse complement strand
GTATCGTGCCGATGTCCAATTTTTTTTGCCGGTGGGCGTAAATTCAACATCGTTTTTGCCTTCGGCATTTATCGTATCAAACAGATTCTCAACATTGTAGCTCATGATGGTAAAAAACTGTTTGTTGTTCCATTTGGCAGGCTGCGCAACGCTTGTAGCTAAGGTCAGCATCAAAATCGATAATGTTAAAATTTGTTTCATGTTACTAAAAATTGTTTGCAAAAATAGTAAGATTAGCGAAATCAACCACATAAACGATTGCGGTCAGACATATAAAATGTGTTTGTATTTATCAATAATATGAACCACAAAAAGACATCAAAAAGTTACAAGTTTTAATGCTTTTTGCCATATTGCAACACAAATTTTTTAAAAGTGAAAGCCGAAGGTAAATATTTGAAAATGGCGCAAATGGCATTGGTTATAATGCTTTTGTTTGTTTTCACATTCAGTTTTCAACGATTCAAACTCTATACTTTCGAATCCGATAATTTGTTTTTGTTTGATTCTACATGGATAAAGCAGCATTTGTTTGAGACAGGAGGGGTAAATTTGATTCTCACCTCGTTTTTAACGCAGTTTTTTAAGTTTCCAATAGTTGGAGCGATTATTACTACAATTGTTTATATATCAATAATTTATTATATTATTGAAATTGCGAGAAAGATAAATGGAAATGCAAGTTTTACCATAATTTCATTGCTTCCAATCGGTTTTTTGATGCTTTGCGTTGAAGAACCATTTTATAGTTTCCGAGGTCATATTTCACTTGCTATTTGCTTGATTATCACTTTTGTATATTTGAATAACAGAGCATTATTCGCAAAATTTGACGCAATTTTTGCTTCATTGTTTTCTCTATTAATATATGTGTTGTTTGGCTCGGTGGCATGGCTTTTTGCGATTTTGATAATTGTAAAAAGCATCTGTCAGCATAAATTTCCAACAAATGGAATTATTGCGTTGATTGCTTTATTTATTTGCTGCACAATAAGTTACTTGTGCGAAAATTTTATATCGGTTGAAGAAGCTGCATCTCCATTGCAATACTACAATTGGCCAACATCGTACTTGACAGCAACTTGTGCGTGGTTTTCTGTAATTCTTGCAATCATAATATTGGTGTTTGCTAATAAATTGAATAATAAGCATATAGAATCAGCAACTCTTGCAGTGATGATTATATCTTTTGGTTATGGCTTAAATAAAATTCATAAGTCTGATATGGCTAAAATGCAGCATGAGAGTTATTTAGCCGATAATAATTGTTGGGATGAAATAATAAAACTTAACAAACGAAAGCCAACTAAAACAAAATTAATAAGTTACGTAAATTTGGCGCTTGCAAAGCAAAACTTATTGCTCGACCGAATGTTTGAATTTAACCAGCAATTACCGACACAACGCACCGACTCTCGAATTGTGCGCAACGAGATTTTGCGAATGGAAAGCCTCGTTTATTTTGAGAGCGGACACTTGGCGCAAGCGCGCAAAGCCGCTTTTAACAGTGTGTTGATAACCACTGGAGGCGTAGAACCACACGATATTTTGCGGCTAATACCGATTAACATTGCGATGGGTACAAAAAATGTTGCTCAACATTATGCCACAACATTGAATAAAACACTATTTTATTCAGAACCGGCTAAATGTGCACTAACTGACACAAATAGAATTTTGCCTTCAAAAAGTAACTTTTGCGAGTTGTACGGCTTTGCAAACGATTATCGCGAAATTGTTGAGGCCGATACGCAAAATGTTGTTGCACAGCAATTTCACATAGCTTTTATTTTACTTTCGGCTGACAAGGAAAAATTGCGTAACTATATCGAAACAACAAAAAACGCCAATTTGCACAAACGTGTTCAGGAGGCTTGTACCATTATGTTTACAACCGACGAATGCCGGCAAATAGGTGTAACAGAGAAAGTCATCAACGAATTTGAAGCATTGAAAAATGGCGAAAAAATTGCTGATTTTTATCGGACATATTGGTACTACATCGCATACTTAAATACAACTATGAAAAAGCAATGAAAAATTTCTTAAACATATTGATAATCTTATTATTAGCATCGTGTTCAGCAAAAATCGAAATTGATAAGTCAATAGATGTTGATGTTAATATTTATCCTGATTATAAAGCAGTTACGATTCCTTGTAATATTGCACCTGTAAATTTCGCTATAATAGATGGCATAAAAATCGACGCCCTACTTATAATAACAGGAAATGATACTTTAACTATTGATGTATCAGATAATTGCACAAAAATCGATATAAAACAATGGCACAAATTTTTAGCTGATAAAGCAAACTCAACACTGACATTTACATTATGCCAAAAACACGGTAATAAATATGCCGCATACAAACCTTTCAATGTTTTTGTGTCGCCCGATTCAATTGATAAAACATTGGTTTACCGCCTGATACCACCCGGGTACGAAATATGGAACAAAATGGGAATTTATCAGCGAAATTTGGAAACTTATTCTCAAACAGCCATTTACGAAAATCGTTACGGACGTGGTAATTGCGTGAATTGCCATTCGTTTTGCAACCGGAGTCCCGAACTAATGACATTTCATCTAAGAGCCAGAAATGCAGGTACTTACATTTATCGTAACCACGAATTTGGCAAAATAGAAACAGACTTCGCTTGTCATCTTTCGAATCCAACTTATCCTTATTGGCATCCATCGGGGCGATACATAGCCTACTCACTGAACAAGATTTTTCAAGATTTTCATACGGTTGATAACAACATTATTGAAGTGTACGACGAAGCCTCTGATATTATTGTGTATGATATTGAAAATGAGAAGATTATCGATTCACCGCTAACATGCAGTAGCAATGCTTTCGAAACATTTCCTTGCTTTTCACCCGATGGCAGTTATTTGTATTTCTGCTCAGCGCAATTTGTTGATTCAGTGCGATATAACTTTAAAGATGTGCATTACAATATATGCAGGATAGCTTTTGAAAACGGTAAGTTTGGCGATAAAATCGATACAATGTTTAATGCCGCTTCTGATAGTCTAAGTGCTTTATTTCCACGCATTTCACCAAACGGAAAATACCTATTATTCACATTAAGCAATTATGGAAACTTTTCAATTTGGCACAACGAAGCCGACCTTAAAATGATTGATATTTCAACATCAGATACGATTGATATAAATATTGTAAATAGCGGTAGAACAGAAAGCTATCATTCGTGGAGCAGTAATTCGCGTTGGATTGTTTTCAGCTCGCGCCGCGATGACGGACTTTACACCCGTCCCTATTTTGCGCATATCGACGAAAACGGAAATGCTTCAAAACCAATGCTTTTGCCGCAAGAAAATCCTTTAAGATATTACCAGCAGTTGTACTATTCGTATAATATTCCTGAATTGGTAAAATCAGAAGTGAATTTGTCGGCACGCAAAACTGATTTGTTTACACGGCAATTATCGAAATAAAAATGTGTAAATTAAATATTTAGCTCTATCGCTTAGCAATTTTAATTTGTTAACAACCATTTAAAAAATCGTTTTTTAAGAACTATAAAAAGCAAACCAACCAACATCATTTTTCTATCTTTGCGCTAAAATTCAATAGATATGCAAGAGAAAATCATCGTTCTTGACTTTGGAGGGCAATACGCACACTTGATTGCAAATCGTGTGCGTCGTTTAGGGGTTTTTACTGAAATTCACTCACCAGCCGCGCCTGTTAGCGAACTTGCCGGAGCAAAGGGAATTATATATAGTGGAGGTCCCGCCAGCGTTTATGCCGAAGATGCGCCAGAATACAATCCTGAGATACTGAACATTCCGGTTCCTAAACTTGGCATTTGCTACGGACACCAACTTATAGCATCGCAACTTGGCGGTACGGTAAACCCCGGAAAAGTTAAAGAATACGGTATTGCTAATTTGGAAATTTGCGATGCGCGACACCCACTCTTGAAAAATATTCCACCCTCATCGCCAATGTGGATGAGCCATGGCGATTCGGTTTCACAACTGCCTGACGGATACCGAATTATCGCCTCGACAAAGGATTGCCCAATAGCCGCTGTCGCCCTTGACGAACGCAAAATTTACGGCATTCAATTTCACCCCGAAGTAACGCATAGCAAATTCGGAATGCAGCTTTTAGACAACTTTATAAGCGTTTGCCAATGCCAAC
>CALBPW010000059.1 GCA_937899145.1 uncultured Bacteroidota bacterium | reverse complement strand
CAGTTTTTGGCGTAGATGAAGTCGGCGCCTTCAAAAGCCTTCTTTTGGTTGTACTCAACACGCGCGCCACGCACGAACTTGGAATCCAACTCGTAGCCCTCAGGGTGAGTGATGACGAAATCGACATCGGCCTCGTTCATAAAATCGGCAAACGAGTTTGGCACGGCCTGCGGCAGCGAGCGTGGGTGTGGAGCCCAAGTGAGCACCACTTTCGGGCGTTTCACCTTTTTATACTCCTCAATGGTGATTAGGTCGGCAAAGGCCTGCAGCGGATGGCAGGTTGCGGCCTCCATCGAGAAAACAGGCTTGTCTGAATATTTAATAAACTGATTCAGAATTTTTTCGGTGTAGTCGTCCTCGCGGTTCTCGAAGCGGGCAAACGAGCGTACGCCCAAGATGTCGCAATATTGCGCCATTACCGGGATTGCTTCAAGCAGATGTTCGCTTTTGTCGCCGTCCATTACAACGCCACGCTCAGTTTCAAGTTTCCATGCACCTTGGTTGACATCGAGTACAATAACGTCCATACCAAGGTTACGGGCGGCCTTTTGGGTGCTAAGGCGGGTGCGCAAACTATTGTTGAAGAAGATTAACAAGCATGTTTTGTGCTTGCCTAAATGTTCGAATCCGAAAGGATTTTTTTTTACCTCAGCGGCCATTTTCAAGGCCTCGTCAAGTTTTGGTAAATCAAATACCGATGTATATGTTCTCATAATTTATGGTTTTGTATTGTTTAATCGGTGCCCGATAGCTATCGGGATGGTGAATCGGATAATTGTTTTTCACTTTACTCTTTACTCATTGCTCTCCACACTACTCATTCACTACTCCAATCATTTCAATTGGTAATTTTTTTGTTGATATAAATTTTTCGCCAAGCGATATAATATCTTCATCTTCAACGTTATAGTACCATCTGACATTGATTGATTGACCTGATATATAGGCATCTTCGAATTTTGAGAGTAAGATTGATAGCATTTTTGTTGCAGACGAATCGACATACTTCATTTTTATATGCAAACTTACTGAAGTTTTTATTTGTTTCAGATTTTCGTCAATCCATTTTATTGTTTGGTTGTGAACATGTTGAACATCGTCGTACATGGCGCGTCCGCTTATTTCATAAACCGACAGCTCAGGATTAAAGTTAACGAGCGGTGTGTGTGTTGTTGCTTCGATATTTAGTGGTTCTATCGCCATTATTTACTATTTTTTTCGATTTCGGGACGTGTGCGTTTAAGCAGATTGCGAACAGCCATTGTGGCTATCACATTGATTGTGATGGCACCGGCAATAAAAAATATTCCGATAAAAAACATCAGCCAATACGAGCCTGATGTTGTTGGGTTGCCGCTGCCAAGGCTGAAGAACGAACCGCTAAGTGCAACGTAGCAGAAGAGTGTGAATACGGCAAAAATTGCTGTAGGTATGTATGTTAGCACTTTTTTGCTACCTTGCGAGTATAGCCAAAGGGCAACACCAAGTAGTACAACAAAAAATATGATGTTGGTTGTTGCCAATGGTTTTTGAATATCGCTTAGGGTGCTGAATTGCAATGTCGATTCTTCGCTAATTGCTTGCGCTACAACATCGATTTTGCCATTTGCTATGGTGCAGATTATCAGCATTGTTATAATGTAAATAATTGACAATCCGACAAATGACCATCGCATAATCTTACTGTTTTTTTCGGTGTCCATAATGTTTTATGTTTAATCAATTTCCTTTGGCCAAGATAGGTAGTATTTGCTTACGGTTGTCGATAAAGCGCGAATATTAAGCATATCGGCAACATCTTCAATTTTTGTAATGCTGCCATCTTTCTCTTTTACAAGTATTTGGTCGTGGCGTTGGCTGTAGGCTTTGTTGGCAATTGTTCCTGAACTCACAAAGTAACCGGCTTCTTCTTTTGTTAAATTGTACTTCCGCATTACGCCTTCGGTTAGCAGATTTACCATGCTTGCATCGGCAGGTTGGTCTTGCACGATAGTTTTGGGCAGGTGTCTGTTTATCAGATTGAAACACAAGCGACTGAGAACTTTGTCAGGGTGCGACAACCATGATTTTGCGGCTACCATAAGGTCGGTATCGTCGAGCATAGCAAAGTTTTCGAGTGTTGTCAATCCATTGGCGCGTTTTTCGTCTGATTTGAAATCGTCTAAAACCACATGATTTTCAATGAAATATTTTAATGCCGACGATGCTTCAAGCGTTTCGCCTTGTGCGGTCAAATATTTTGCGCGTTTCAGAATATTGATAAGTAGCTGTTCGGCTGAATGAACTGTTTTGTGCAGATAAACTTGCCAATACATCAATCGGCGTGCGACAAGAAATTTCTCAATTGAGTATATGCCTTTCTTTTCGA
>CALBPW010000058.1 GCA_937899145.1 uncultured Bacteroidota bacterium | reverse complement strand
TCTATTGATAGTTGTGTGTGTTTAGGATTCCAAAACACACACAACTATCAATTCCCATTTGTATGTAATGACTTCGTTTACAAACACGAATATTCAATTAGTGCTACAAACAATACCAATTATTATTATCAATGGGAAAACTTCATCAACTATAACAAGACCTTTGCCGATGTGCACGACTTAGGCGCAATGGTTGGTATGTCGTGGGAGTCGAGCCATTCTGACAATGTAAGAGGTTCAGCAACAGGTATTGATATTTTGAAAGGATATGCAGAAAACTTCCGTTATTTAAGTTATCTAAAAGATGGTGATGGTGTTAACAAATCAATGTCAAACGATGTAAACGACTCCAAAAACCTATCATACTTCGGACGTTTAACATATAGCTACGACAATCGTTATAGTTTACAAGCCAACTTCCGTGCCGATGCATTCGACTCATCAAAACTTGGTAAAGACAATCGTTGGGGTAAATTTCCATCATTCTCAGCAGGTTGGACAGTCAGCAACGAGAGTTTCTTTGCCGATAATGTTAGCACCGAAGTTGTATCTTTCTTGAAACTACGTGCATCATGGGGACGCAATGGTAACATCAATGTGCTTGAAAACTATCCATACGCAGCTGTTATCAATCAAAACAACGATTTTTATCAATTCACATCCGACTTTAAACAATCGTATGGTTCACAAACTAACGGATTGCCAAATCCAAGTTTGGAATGGGAAGAGTCAGAGCAAATCGACCTTGGTCTTGACGCACGATTCTTAAATAGCCGACTCACCCTTGGTCTCGATTGGTACAAAAAGACAACCAAAGGTTTGTTAGTATCTGTTACACCTGTATTAGAAACTGGTGTAAAATCGACTATGTCAAATGCAGGCGAAGTTGAAAATATGGGTCTTGAAGTTGAACTTGGTTGGAAAGACAAAGTTGGCGACTTCTCATACTCAATCAATGCAAACCTTGCAACCTTGCATAACGAACTTACATACCTTGACCCAACTGTTGACAAAATTGCAGGTACAAGTCTTCAAGGTTCAAGCATCACCACCGAGTGCGTTGTAGGCAAACCTCTATGGCACTTCCTTGGATATCAATTTGATAGCTTCGATGATGAAGGAATTGCCCAATTTAAAGACATTGATGGTAATGGCAAATTTGAACCAAACGCAAGTGATATGACAGACCTTGGCTGTGGACTTCCTAAACTGACTTATGGTATCACTATCAATATGGAATATAAAGGTTTTGACTTTACATTATTTGGCACTGGGGTTAGCGGCAACAAAATTGTGCCACAAGCTTGGCGTACTGACCGTCCGTATTGCAACAACTATAGTTGGTTCTATGAGAATGCTTGGAATCCTGAAACCAAAAGTGGCGATTTCCCAGTTATAAGTGCTGATGGTTGGACAAAGCAAGCGTTTAGTTCTGATCTGACTGTATTCAGCGGTGCTTACTTCAAAATCAAACAAATACAATTGGGTTATACCCTGCCTAAAGAATTATTAAGCAAAGCTTATATTAACAGTATGCGTGTATTTGCATCGCTTGAGAATTTTATCACTATCAGCAAATACCCGGGACTTGACCCTGAGTCAGCTTCCGCTAATACAACAAAGTCGCTTGGTATTGATATGGGAACTTACCCAACGGCAAAACAAGTAATCTTTGGCGTTAACCTTACTTTCTAAAAAAATCAGATAATTATGAAAACAAAAAAATATTTGTTTATAGTTGCAGCAACAGCGTTGGCATTTACTACGGGCTGCAATCAAGACGAACTTGATATTGATCAAAAGGGTGTCATATCTACTGAAAACTTCTATCAAACCGATGAGGATGCTGAGAGTGCCTTAACAATTGCTTACGCTACTACCCAAAAACTATTCTCGCATTCAGACCATGACGTTCTAAATCTTAGTTATAACTATGGACCATATTTTGGGCTAAACAACTGGATGTCCGATGATTTTTGGCTCGGTGGCTCTGGCGTGGGCGATTGTGCCGAAGTAAACAAACTACATCAATTTGTGTATGGTGTTGATGACCAAAACATCTTATGCGAATATGCTGTGTTATATTCTTCCATTCTGAAATGTAATTATGTGATAAACAATTTTACCGAAGCCCGTTTAGGTGAACTTAGCGAAACTCAAAAACGATGTGTTGCCGAGGCTCGTACTTTGCGTGCCTACGACCACTTTCTTCTTGGCATCTATTGGGGTACACCTCCTATTGTCGAAACTGTTTTGACCGCTGATGACAAACCAGGAAATTCGGAAAGCCAAGAATATGTTTTAGATTGGGTTGTTAAAGAGTGCGATTTGGCTATTGCCGACCTTCCGTGGCGCAACGGACAAAGCGACTATGAAGGAGCTGTCCGTATAACAAAAGGATTTGCCCTTGCCGTTAAAGGTAAAGCCTTGCTTTGGAAAGGCGACTATCAAGGTGCCAAAGATGCTTTTGGCGAGGTTATAAATTCCGGCAACTATGCGCTTTTACCTTCCGATAAAATTGGCACTATAATGCATGCCGATGGTAAAGGAACTTCTGAAGCTGTATTTGAATTCAATTTCAATGGCGAAAAACTTAATTATGATGCTAACGAAGAAAAATACCGTGGCGGTTGGAACGATTATAACACTTTTACTTGGCGTGGCGAACTTCTTAATTCAGGTTCATTTAACGACAAATCTATTTATATTGGAGGTTGGGGTTGGATAAATCCCACTCAAGATTTTGCTGAAGCTCTTATAGCGAATGATGGTATGGATTCGCCTCGCCGTAAGGCATGGATTAAAACATACGAAGAAATTCTTTATGATTTACAATGGGATGGTGATGGCGACAATTTCACTCCAGGTAAAACCCCAATAACATTAGGTAGCAATGTTGTTTGTATAGATGTAAATGCTGCCGATAGCACCCCATTCATTCCCGATGAAAACGAAACTAAAGCATGGGAACCACAACGTGGCATACAAATGGGCAAAACATATTACGCTAATG
>CALBPW010000057.1 GCA_937899145.1 uncultured Bacteroidota bacterium | reverse complement strand
GGCGACCACCGAGATCTACACTCTTTCCCTACACGACGCTCTTCCGATCTATAGGTGAATAAAATTTTGCACCATCTTGTTGTACGATAGTTCGACTTCAAATGGCAAATTCTCTAACCGTTTTAGATAAACTGAATCAGGAAAATCAGGAATTAGTGTTGTATCTATTTGTATTTCAGACATAAACGATGTGTCGTTGCCAAGGCTTGCTTCTTTGTCAAGCCACATTTGTGATAGGCTATCCACTTGTTCCGAAACAATTATATCAACTGTATCAGAAACTTCCGGCCAGTCGAGAGCTAAGCTGTCGGCTTGTATTTCAGCTAAATTGATACTATCAATATCGATAATAGAATCGGTTTTAGAATTTGTTTGCAGCAGAAGTGCTGCGCTTATAAAAAGAATGTTGCTTATCATTTTTATTTGTAAATCAGAATGTTACGGTAATCCGCATACCTAAGGGCGTTTCGGTGCGGTTACCAGTTACGTCGGTGTAATCGGGCATTAGCATTGGCTCTGCCCGCATTGATAAATCTTTGTCTATTGTGAAGTCGAAAAAATGCGCATCTACGTTAGCGTCAATCATTTGCAGCAGGTATAGCGCACCAATGCCGATGAAACAGAGGTCGCGATATCGGCGCCATGTGTTTTTCAGGCGGAGCGTGTTTGCAGCCGGGTAGGGGCTTTTGGTGTCAGGGTCGTCGTCGGTAGCCCATTTATACTCTTGGCGATATTTTTTGTAAACGTAGTTGTTGTAGCTTGCGTAATAAATAAGCCCGGTAAATCCACCATATATAATGGGTATTTTCCAATATTTTTGGTTGTAGTATTGTCCAAGCCCGGGTACAAGCGATGAGTAAAAAGTGGCTTTGTTTGGCTTGTGGCGAGTAATATAGACACTATCGGGCACGTCAAAATCATCAACATACTGTGCCTCTACGGATTTTGTAAATCCCATAAAGCATAATGTTAAAATAATGATTGATAACAACTTACGCGTTTTGCCCACAACTTTTATATCGAATTAATTTTGTCGAAGAGGCCGATGATTCGTTCCAAATCTTGGTCGTTGCTGAATGGAATTACAATTTTGCCGTTGCCTTTGTCGGTGCGGCTAAATTTAACTTTCGATTTGAAGACCCCGTTTAGCTTCTCTTCCAATTCTTTATAATTATTATTTGTGTTTTTGGTTTTCTTAGTTTTTGGCTTTGTGCCTTCTTTCATTTCACGCGAAATTTCTTCGGTTTCGCGTACCGATAATCCCTCATTTAGTATTCGTTCAAACAAGTAGATCTGGTCGTTTTTGTCGTCAACTGAAAGTAGGGCTTTTGCATGCCCCATCGATATGAGGCGGCGGCGCAAACCAAGTTTTATTTCGTCAGGCAGTTTAAGTAGGCGCAGAAAATTAGTAACTGTTGAGCGTTGCTTGCCCACGCGTTCGCCAAGGTTTTCTTGCGTAAAGCCACATTCGTCAATCATGCGTTGAAAACTGATTGAAACCTCGATTGGGTCAAGGTCTTGACGTTGAATGTTTTCTACCAGTGCCATAACAAGCATTTGGTCGTCGTTCGCGGTGCGAATATAGGCGGGGACCTTCTCCAAGCCGGCCATTCGCGACGCGCGGCAACGTCGTTCTCCTGATATTATTTGGTAGCGGCCATTGTCAAGTTTGCGTAGTGTAACTGGCTGAATTATACCGAGTTGTTTTATCGATTCGCTAAGTTCGTTCAGTGCTTCGTCGTCAAATTCGGTGCGGGGTTGAAGAGGATTGGCATCGATAAGAGCAAGTTCAACCTCATATATTGATGGATTATTTATCGGTGTTCCGCCTCGCAATAGGGCATGCACGCCTTCGCCGGCTTTTTTAATGCCAATATCGCTTAAAGTACGACCTAACACTGGTTTTTTCTGTGTTGCCATTATTCAATAATTTTTTCATCTGAATTTATTTCTGTCATATTGTTGCGTTGCAGAATTTCGCGCGCAAGGTTTAAGTAGTTGATTGCGCCAACTGATTGTGCGTCGTAAAGCAGGCTTGGTAAGCCGAAACTTTGAGCCTCGGTAACTTTTACATTGCGGGCAATCATTGTTTCAAAAACCATATCTTCGAAATTGCGTCTAACCTCTTCAACTACCTGATTAGCAAGTTTTAAATTGCTTTGATACATTGTGCAAAGAAAACCTTCGATACGCAAATCAGAATTTAGTCCTTGTTGAATTAATCTGATGGTATTCAGTAGTTTGCCTATGCCTTCGAGTGCAAAATATTCGCACTGGACAGGAATTATTACCGAGTCGGCTGCGGTGAGCGAGTTTACGGTGATTAGTCCAAGTGATGGCGAGCAATCAATGATGATGAAATCGTATTTGTTGCGAAGTTTGTCGAGTGCGTATTTCATCACTTTTTCGCGGTTTTCTTTTTCAAGCAGCTCAATTTCAGCACCTACAAGGTTGATGTTCGATGGCAGCAAATCTAAATTTTTTATATCCATGTCGAAACCCTTGTCTTTAAAATTGACATTAAGTATAGCGGTTGTTGGATCCACCTCATCGACAAGGCACTCGTAAAGACCGATTTGCAAGTTATCGACATCAAAGCCAAACCCCGATGAGGCATTACCTTGCGGATCGGCATCTATCAGTAAAACTTTTTTTTCAAGAACGGCTAAACTTGCCGCTAAGTTTATCGATGTTGTGGTTTTGCCCACGCCACCTTTCTGATTAGCCACTGCTATAATCTTTGCCATAGGTGATGATTTAAAAAGTTAGTAATTTATATCAATTTAAAAATCAATTGTTTACAAAATAAGTTTTTTGTTTAAAGCGGTCGCAATTTACTCAAAATATCTGAATGCATA
>CALBPW010000056.1 GCA_937899145.1 uncultured Bacteroidota bacterium | reverse complement strand
GGTAATACTGCACAGCCACTGCATTTCCATCAATCTCAAACACCATTTCGGCGCCTTCCTTTTCCGCTGTCCAACCATTAGACGAAACCGTCCAACCATCGTTTTTAATAGGAATCAGATTGGCGGAATTGTAACTAAAAGTGTTTGTGAAATCACTACTGATAAGTGGTTGCGGCAAAGTGTCGGACACTTTTGTCATTTTGTCAGATGCTGGCAAATTATTGTAGATCTGCTCTAAAGCATCAATTATAAAAGTTGCAATATATCTCATTCCGCGGTCAAGCGGGTGCAGACCATCAGAGTAAATACTTGATAACGAAACACCGTCGGCTTGGACAGCAGAGTCGATGCGGTCGGCAAAACTAACCATTGGCACTAAATAGTGATTTCCGACTTTTTTGTGGCTCTCTTGCGCCGTTGTACCACTCGATTGCTTGAGCATCAGCATCATCAATCCGGGTTTGTTTTCATCGGCAAGTACCTGACGAACAACATTTTCCATCATTTCAGCAGCACAATCGCCATACGAATCGTTTACAGCAAATTCCACCACCATAAAATCGGGATTATGACTGAGCACATCGTTTTTAACCCGAAACGTGCCAATATCAGACCCCGTACCGCCATAGCCAGCGTTAACAAGTGCAAAAGTGGCATTCGGAAATTTCGTTTTCCACCAATCGGTTACTAAATTTACCCAACGTGTTTTTTCCGACGAAGCCGCTGTGCCTGCCGTTATCGAGCCTCCTAAATAAGCCAAAGTCAGTTCTCCGCCATTGCGCGCTTTGGCCATGGCATGTTGAATGCGCGTGGTATCGAACGAGCCACTATTGCAAAAATATTGCGCGGTGGCAGTTTTACATAAAATCATAGTTAAAAAGATACTTGCTAAACGTGAGACTTTTTTCTTCATTTGCGTTCAAATTTTAAGTTATGCCGATGCGAAAAAAAACAATCATCAGCGTGCTTCAAAGGTTGGAATTTTAATGCGATAGAAAGATTTTTTTTCTGTCAGATATGTCGTAATTGATATAACTTTTGTTACTCAAAAAGCGATAAGTTGCTAAAATGAAGATTGTTATCGACAACGAAATATTATTGCGCAACACAACACAAGCCGATGCCAAAAATATTTTTGAGGCATTCAGCACTCAAGGGCAATACTTACGGCAATGGCTACCTGTTGCTGCCGATTTCACATCAATTGGCTATGTTGAAACGTTTATTGAATGCGCTCCTTTCGATAGATGCAATCTCTTTACAATAATCTACAAAAATGAATACGCAGGCTCAATATGCCTAAGCGACATGTCGATGACATGCAAACGCGCTGAAATTGGCTACTGGCTTTCAAAACCGATGCAAGGCAAAGGTATTATGACACGCTCCGTTGAAGCCTTAGCAAAATACGCTTTCGAAAAATTCAATCGTTTATCAATAAAATGCGCAGTAGAAAATGTGCGCAGCAAAAAAATTCCCAAAAAACTTGGTTTTACATTTGAAGGCATTGAACGCGATGGCGAAATTTCTGCTTATGGATATTACAACGACCTTGAAATTTACAGCCTGCTGAAAAGAGATAATCTAAACTCATTCTGCAAAACAATAAAATTCATATAATTTAACAATAATAACTAAAATTCGAAAATCATGGAATGCAAAATCAGCAATCTGAATTTGGAAGTTAAAATAGAACAAATTGGAGCAGAATTGTGCTCTATAAAATCGAAAACAACCGACCGCGAATTTGTGTGGAATGCCGACCCGACCATTTGGGGCAGCAGTGCTCCAGTGCTTTTCCCTATTATTGGCGGATTGAAAAATGGCGAAACCGAGTACGAAGGCAAAAAATACGCAATGCCACGCCACGGCATTGTCCGCCACAATCAACGCATTCATGTAGTTAATCAAGAAGCCGACCGCATCACTCTGCGCCTTACCTCCGACGAACTTACACACAAACAATATCCATTCGACTTTACCTTCGATATATCTTTCAGAGTTAAAGATAACAGCGTGATTGTCAATTATATAATTAAAAACACTGACACTCGCGATATGTATTTTTCAGTTGGCGCACATCCCGCATTTAACTGCCCGATGAACGAAGGCGAACACTACAGCGACTATTACCTTGAATTTGCTGAACGCGAGACACTCTCAACCAGCACCTTAACCCCTGACGGGCTTGTCCGTAACGATAACATAGAAGTTATCAATAATGACACCATCTTACCACTTACCGACCACCTTTTTGACAACGACGCACTAATTTTCCGCAACCTGAAATCGCGCCGTGTAACACTACGCAGCCGCAAGTCGGACACTGCGTTAGAGGTAAGTTTCCCCGATTTTAACTATCTCGGGATTTGGGCAAAACCCGGTGCACCATTCGTTTGCATTGAGCCGTGGCTTGGCGTTGCCGACAGCGAAAATGGCGATGGCCAACTTATCAATAAAGAAGCTGTCATCAAACTGCCGGCAGGCGAAAAATTTGAAGCAAAATACATAATAAAAATCATTGAGTAACAGATAAATACAAAACAAAACAAGATAAAAATCCAATAGAACATATTGCCTAATTAGACATATTTGAATTTTAATTTTCAAAGAGTACTTTTGCGATAGAAACAAAACAAATATTATGAGTGCGACTTCAATAGGCACGTATAGTGCTGATACACTGCAAAGTTTGGGAGCCATATCAAACAACGAATCAGCACTTGCCCGCGTTGCAAAATACCTGCGCAAAGTGGTGAAAGAATTTCCAAAATTGATACTTGCAAAAAATGACAATAAAAGAAGCTCTTAACGAGCGCATTTTAATTCTTGACGGTGCCATGGGCACTTGCATTCAGAAATTCGGCTTGACGGAAAAAGATTTTCGTGGCAAAGAATTTCAGAATCACCCGGTTATGCTAAAAGGAAACAACGACATTTTGAACCTTACAGCACCACAAGTTATTGCCGAAGTACATAAGATGTATGTCGATGCAGGTGTCGATATAATTGAGACTAACACCTTCAGCAGCAATAAAATATCGCAAACCGAATATCATTGCGAACACCTTGTAACGCGGCTGAACAAAGCTGCCGCTGAAAACGCTCGCCGCGTGGCTGACGCTTGCACCGACCGCAAAATTTGGGTTGCCGGCAGCATCGGGCCAACTTCAAAAACCTTATCACTCACTCCTGATGTCAACCACCCGGAATATCGCGCTACCGACTTTGATACAATGGCATCAGCTTATTATGAGCAAGTCAGCGCACTTATTGACGGCGGTGTTGATTTGCTTCTTATCGAAACTTGTTTCGACTCTCTTAACACAAAATCAACGCTTTACGCCATTCAGAAGATAAACGAAGAACGAGGCACTCAAATTCCAGTAATGATTTCGGCCACACTCAACGACCGCAGTGGCAGAACTCTTACCGGACAATCAATTGAGGCTTTTTACGTCAGCATTCAGCACTATCCGGTAATCTCGTTCGGATTAAACTGCTCATTTGGCGCTGCTGAAATGCGCCCATTTGTCGAGCAACTTTCGGCTAAACTGCCATGCTGTCTAAGTTTCTACCCAAATGCAGGCTTGCCGAACGAGATGGGCGAATACGACGAATTGCCATCAACAACAAGCGCAGCCATCAAACTAATGGCTGAAGCGGGATTGCTGAACATTGTTGGAGGCTGCTGCGGAACAACGCCAGCTCACATTAAAGCCATTCACGATGCCGTTGAAGGCATAAAACCACGCACCCCGCAACCAGAAGGTAACCAACTGATTACAAGCGGATTGGAAGTTGTCGTAGTTGATAAAGAATTACGGAATTTCACCAATGTCGGCGAGCGTACAAATGTGGCTGGTTCTCGGAAATTTGCACGCCTCATTTCAGAGAAAAACTACGAAGAAGCCGCCAGCATTGCCCGCAAGCAGATTGAAGACGGCGCCGACATCATTGACGTAAACATGGACGACGCAATGCTTGATAGCGCCGCCGAAATGCAGAACTTTTTGCGCTACATCAGCAACGACCCCGACATTGTGCGGGCGGCTATAATGGTCGATTCGTCGGATTGGAACACCATTTTGGCAGGACTGAAAAATGCACAAGGACGTTGCATTGTCAACTCAATCAGTTTGAAAGAAGGCGAAGAAAAATTCCTGCAAAAAGCTCGCGAAATTCATCGACTTGGCGCTGCCGTCATTGTAGTTGGCGTCGATGCAGTTGATCAGGTAGCGGCAGCCGTTGTCGCCGTCGATAACCCACTTCTGCTTGAGTTCGAACTTGCCGCCCGTGATGGACAGCTCGCCCTTGACGACCTGGATCGCGCTGACGTTGCCGGAGATCGTGCCGGACTCGACGGTGAGCTTGCCGCCCGCCACGTTGATGCCGTAGGCGTCGTTGGCCTTGACATCAATGATGCCGGAAGCCGCTGAATTATTCAGTTCAAAGAGTGAATAGCCATGAA
>CALBPW010000055.1 GCA_937899145.1 uncultured Bacteroidota bacterium | reverse complement strand
CTCTTCCGATCTTTAATCATTTTTTTCTTAAATATTTAAAAATAAAAAAATTTAATAAATAAATAAATAAAATAAAATAATATATCTGATTAAAATAATTATTAATCATTTAAAACAAAATGAGCAAGATTGGTTCCGATAAAATGAAAGCTGCAATCCATGAGATGCTTACAACAGACCACAAAGAGAGAAAATTCAAAGAGACAATAGATCTCCAAATCGGTCTTAAAGATTACGACATCAACAAAGACAAACGTTTCCAAGGAGTAGTCAAGCTTCCTAATGTTATCAGACCCAGACTCAAGATTTGTGTCATAGCTGATGCAATTCATTCTGAACAATGCAAAAAAGACAACATTGATTTCATCACAACTGATTCCTTATCAAAAAAAATAGACCCCGATGACAAAAAAGGAAAGCAACTTAAAAAATGGTCAAGACATTACAAAATTTTATTCGTGTCTGAATCCATCGTTGGTCAATTACCAAAATTAGGAGGAAAATTCTTCGCTAAATGGGGTAAATTCCCTCTTGTTATCAAAGGAAATGAACAAGTCAAAGTAAAAGTCGATGAACAATTAGCTTCTGTCAAATTCCAACTTAAAAAAGTTTTGTGCTTAGGTGTCGCTGTGGGAAATGTCGATATGACTGAAGAACAAATAAGACAAAATTTAAATATGACCATAAACCTTTTAGTCTCTTTGTTGAAAAAAGGATGGAATAATATTAAGAGCCTTTATATCAAAACCACCATGGGAAAACCTGTGAGCCTTTTCTAAGTAAATGCATAGATATATATTTAATCAAAATATTCAAATTATTAAAAATATACCAATATACGAATCTTTTAATTATATTATTTCTTTTCCTATTTTTGTCTGAGGAGATGATTTATTTCATCACTTTTACTCAGCTGCTTCCTTCAAAACTTTTTTTCTATTAATAATAATATTATTAACTTTGTCGGATATTTTTTGAATTTTTCGTACCCACGTTCATCAATTCTGCTATTAGTTTGTTGCGATACTTGTGAAGTTTCTGATTGATTGCCATTTATAGCGGTAGTTGCCGATTCTGTTTGACTTGCAGCTGCAAGTTTTTGCTTTTTAAGCCGCTTTAAATCTCGTTTTTTTTTTCGTACTCAATGTTGCACAAGCGTATCAAAGCGTACTCAACGGCTAAACGCTTGTTTTGGCTAACACGATAATTAGTTTCAGCTTCGTTTACTATTTTCAAAGCCTCGTAAACAAACCATGTTTCACATGTTTTCGATTGTTCAATATAGCGAGTTCGAATGCTGGCCGCCGCATCAAGCAATTGTGCTGTTTGCTCGTTGGCTGCGACAAGCAAATCGCGCAAGTGTTTGCCTAAGCCTGATAAGAAATGTAATCCTTCAAAACCTTTGTCAAGAATTTCATCATATATAGATAGGCACGTTGCGACATCTTCTTTTTTAAATGCCTCGACAAACCGGAAGAAATAGTCATAATCAAGAACATTAAGATTGGCAACAGTCTTGGCGTAAGTTACTTCGTTACCCGAAAAGCTAACTATTTGGTCGAAGATTGATAGAGCATCGCGCATAGCGCCATCGGCTTTTTGCGCAATAACTGTAAGTGCCTCCGGCTCAGCTTTTATACCTTCCTTTTCAGCGACACGCGCCAATTGTGCGGCGGCATCTTCAACTGTTATCCGACTGAAATTAAACACTTGGCATCGCGATAAAATAGTTGGCAAGACTTTGTGTTTTTCGGTTGTTGCCAAAATAAAGATTGCGTGTTTTGGCGGTTCTTCAAGCGTCTTCAAAAAGGCATTGAAAGCAGCTGTTGACAGCATGTGAACCTCATCAATTATGTAAACGCTATAATGTCCAATTTGAGGCGGAATGCGAACTTGGTCAATAAGTACGCGAATGTCGTCAACAGAGTTGTTTGATGCCGCATCAAGCTCGTGTATATTGTACGAGCGGTCTTCGTTAAAAGCGCGACACGACTCGCACTCGTTGCACGCCTCCATGTCGGCTGTCGGATTAAGGCAATTTATTGTTTTGGCAAAAATGCGTGAGCATGTTGTTTTGCCCACACCTCGCGGCCCGCAAAACAGGTAGGCTTGCGCCAAATGCTTATTAACAATCGCATTTTTCAATGTCGTTGTAATAGCCGATTGACCAACAACCGTGTCGAAAGTTATTGGACGATATTTGCGTGCCGAAACAATAAATTCTCCCATATTTTCAATTTGATTGGCAAATATAGAAAAACATCGGAACAACCACCAATGTGATTTCACATTTTTCAATCTCGCACAAAATTTTGATTTTACAGGGCGCAAACCGATAGTAATATATTGAAAATCACACATATATGCTTATCAAACAACTATTTTCCGCTAAGCGGCATATCATGATTTCAAATTCGGCGATAAAAAGTCGCCTAATCCTCAACAAACAAAAAATATGAGTTTGTATTAATAATCAAAAAAGGCAATTTTGTCGGCATAAAACAGATATAAGATGATTAACAGAATTTGCTCATTTATAGCTAAATACATGGCTATTTTGGTTTTAGTTACCGCTATTGCCGCATTAATTTTTCCATACTGTTTCAATTGGATAAAAACAAGTGCGATAAATTATTTATTGGGCATCGTGATGTTTGGAATGGGGCTCACGCTTACTCCAACCGATTTCAAAATTGTGTTCAGCCGTCCTAAAGATGTGTGTATTGGCTGTTTTGCGCAATTTTGCATTATGCCGATATTAGCTCTTGCGCTGTCGAAAATTTTCAGATTACCGCATGAACTTGCTGTAGGCCTGATACTTGTAGGCTGTTGTCCGGGTGGAACGGCGTCAAATGTTATCACTTTTTTAGCTAAAGGCGATTTAGCGTTATCGGTTGGAATAACCTGCGTATCAACAATTTTAGCGCCTATACTAACTCCATTATTAACATGGCTACTTGTTGGCGAAAATGTTGATGTTGATATGCTCAATATGTTTTGGTCGATAGTGAAAGTTATAATAATACCGATTGGTATCGGACTAATTATCAAGCACTTTTTTGATAATTTCACACAAAAAGCAACCAACTACTTGCCTGCATTTTCATCAATTGTGATTGCAATAATTGTAGGGTCGGTTGTTTCTGCCAATTCAGCAAAACTTAT
Source organism: uncultured Bacteroidota bacterium (assembly GCA_937899145.1). Classification (GTDB taxonomy): domain Bacteria; phylum Bacteroidota; class Bacteroidia; order Bacteroidales; family SZUA-534; genus RUG13583. The sequence goes on along the minus strand of CALBPW010000055.1, from coordinate 3,165 downwards.
AAACACAGGCCTAATAATAATTGTTGTTGTGGCTCTGCACAATATTTCGGGCTTTGCGCTTGGCTATACGCTTGCCCGTTTTGTAAAAATGCCGCACGAGAAATGCACGGCTGTATCTGTCGAAGTTGGAATGCAAAATTCAGGATTGGCTTGCTCGCTTGCACAAACACACTTTGCTACAATGCCCATGGCAGCTGTTCCTGGGGCAATATTCAGTGTTTGGCATAACATTGCTGGTGCTGTATGGGCTAAAATACTGATTAGTAAAAGTGCAGAGTGTAATGAATAAAGGGTAGAGTTTATAGCACTGATTACAAGACACTAAAAATCAAACAAATAACAATTAATCGTCAATTATTAAATGATAATCATTTCAATCCGGCTTCAATTGTAAAGCAATCTTTACCTTTATAAGCTGACAATTCCGAATCAGACAATATTGACAAATTCAATCGGTTGACAGCAATATTTTTACGCTCGGTAAGATACTGTTTTACAGCATTTTCACGTTTAGCGGCTTTCTCTTTAAGTTGAAGTTGAGCTTGTGCGGTGTAACGTTCCGAAAAATCGGAAACAGAAGCAGTGCTATCAACCGAATGCACGTATTGAGCGATTCGCAAATCATTATCTGACATTGCCATAATAGTTTCAATATCAACATATTCCAAATTTTCAGCATTTTTATCGGTATGGGCAAAAAGATAGCTATCACTTTTCAGATTAAACATAATTTGCCGTTTTACAGCATCTGAAAGATTGATTTTTTGAATCATAGTCAGTTGTAAATCAGGCTTTTGAGCAAGCATATCGGCAATTTCGTTAAGCGTTTGATACTGCTCAGCGCCAACATCAGGTAACATTGCATCAATTGCAATTTGCGAATAGTCGGTTTTACCACTGATTCCCACGGCATTGCCAACTGCGTTAAATGGCGATGCGGCTACCTTTAACATCATATTGGCGAAGGTTTTCCAGACAATTTTCCAATACGAAAACGATGGGGAATCAATTCTGCCTTTTACTGGCAAATCAATATCAATTCGGTCGTTTTTATCTTTTATCAAGTAAAGTGCGGTTTTTAACGGAATGCGTGCGACCGGGTTTGTTGCCGACGCGTCTTTTTCTACTTCGCACTTCACGATTTCGACCTTATTAATACCTGTAAGTTGCTTATTATCAATGATTGTTTGGCTCACAAAAGACATATTGCCTTTAATTATATTATGGGCCATAAGCGAGCTTGTGTATGGCGAAAATTCTGGTAATGAGATATTTGCGGTTCTGATTGAGATATTTATATTGGGCAATTTGCTAATATTCATTTTCACCTTACAATCAAACTGACCAGTTTCCCCAACTTTGCTGCTTATAACAGTCTCATTTTCAGTATCGAGTGTAAAATTTTGCGTTTGGACTGAAATATCAGAAATTGAATAATGGAAAGGTTGTTGTTGCGATTTGTCGGTAAAATTAACTGCTAAGCCGGTAAAATCCACTGTATCAACCACTAATATTGGCTTACGATGCGGCAACGTATCGTTTTTGGGCTTTTGAGCCGCTGTATCAGTTTCTTTTTTACCATCAACTAACACCAACATATTCAACAAATTAACAGTTCCATTTTGCTCAATTTCAGCATTTGTTATTGCATTTTTTAGCAACAATTTATTAACGTGAAAATATAGAGAATCGACATTAACTGCCTCAATATCAACAAGTGAGCGGTCGATGGCAACTACATTTTGCATAGCAGAATCGGCTAAAACAAAATTGGTTACATCTATCGTTCCGCCAACATTGGTTTGCAGTATATTATTCAGATTGCCAACAATTTGCAATTCGGCAGAAAGCATACCTTCAAGTTTTCCTGCCTCAACCACTGAAAGCAAATACGGCAAAGTGGAAGCCAAATTGAATTGCTCAAGTGCAATACGGACATCAAAATCCGATTTATCCATATCCATATTCAATTTTATTGATAAATGACCGCCTTCGTCAAAATTCAAATCTATACCACCAGCTGTCGCACCGCCACCAAGATGAATCGCCGGCACTGCGACATTAATATTTTTCAGATTAAGACTACCGCCAACAACATCGTCCAAGTAAGATATTTTACTGTTTTTCAATCTTATATCATGTATATTTATAAGCATTTTTGCAGTTGAACCAATTACTTCGGGAGTTGTGTCGAGCGCAGTAGAATCGGCAGCAAAGTGCGCAATAATGTCGTCAAAATTGAAGCCTGTACTGTCCTGCATTACGGCAACCGACAACCCATCAATATGTAACTTCTTTATATCGAGTGTGTTAGATAGTAACTTAAGTAATCTCAAACGGATTTTAAAATGCTCAAGTTGTACAAAATCAGTTTCAGCATCATCTTCTTTTACACATAAATTGTTGATTGTTAGAGTTGTAGTGAACAAATTTAAACCAATGTGCTTAATTGTAACTTGCCGACCAATCAAATCTATCGAGTGATTTTGAACATAATTTCGAGCAATCGGAGGTACTGCAAGCATTATTAGAATCATGATAATAAACACAATACCAACAATATACATCAAAATCTTAAATCCTTTTTTCATTTTTAATATTTAACAAAAATTTCAATTTTTACTAATTCGCAAACAACTATAAAATCTGGAACCAAACATTATAACACACTAATAATAAACAATTTAGATAACAGTTAAAAAAGCAATATTAGCTTTAAGAACTGCCATGCAAACAAAAAAAAGTCAGTGCCACAAAAAGTAGCAACTGACGCAACTAAAAAAAACTTTTCAATCTTCTTTCAACTAAAAATCATCATCAGATTCTGCATCATCCTCCGACGAATCCATTTCTTCGCTATCGTCATCTGAATCAACATCGTCGCTATCGGAATCAATGTTGCGTTTTTTAGTAACCGGTTTTTCAATTTCATTCAACTTTTCTGCCCAAAACGAGTATTCACGCGCAATGCGAGGATAGGTTTCCAATGTTGCCGTGTACAATTGCTGCTCAAGCAATTCCACTTTTTTTCTAATTTCTGCTGTATTCATTATTATCGTTTTTCAACTTACAAATATACTCTTGTTACTCAATTTTAATTGTATTTTTTTTAAATCTTATAAAAATTTACAAACCATTGATTTACAGTAATATTAACTGTTTTAT
>CALBPW010000054.1 GCA_937899145.1 uncultured Bacteroidota bacterium | reverse complement strand
GTGATTGCCCGCGATTTCAACATTCCGATAAACAAGGTGTGCGAGTACTCTGAAAGATTGAAGGGCGGCAGCTACCGGGTTTATGTGCTGTGTCAGGTGGCGGAAGCAGGAAACATTGATGTGGTGTGGCAAACGTTTAACAACTGCAATGCAGTAAAAGAGTTTCGCAATGGCAATGCCTTGCTGAAATCGGTGTTTGTGCCAGGATTAGGGCAAATAGGGAAACGCCGATATGGTGAAGGTGTGTTTACACTGCTTGGCGAGGTGGCTTTTGTAGGAACTGGCGTAGCGTGCTATTTTCTGGCACAAGATGAATTAGATATAATGAAGAAAGAAGGTGTAAGTTACAACGATTTTGTAAAGTCGCGCGACAATTACAACCGCTTGCAGAATGTGAGTTATGTGGCTTGGGGAGCGGCTGCCGGCTGGTATGTATTTAACCTTATCAGAGCCTACACGGCGCAACCGCGCTACAAAGATGGTATTACGCTTCAGCCCGTACTTTTGCCAACCAACAATACCCTGCCAAATGCCGTTGGTGTAGGATTGAGTTGGAATTTTTAGACCACGAGACTATATAAATCTGTCAACAATCTATTAATCACGATATTATGATAAAAAGGATAATAGCAATACTGATTATTTCAACAATATTCGCATCGTGTATTAAAAATCTTGATGAAGAAGGCATTTTTGATACTACCACTTGTGTTGGCACTCTTGTTGATAATCAGAGTAATAAACCAATTGCAGGAATGCGGGTCAGCAAAATAAACGATACTGACATTCCGCATATCATAAAAACCGACAACGAAGGAAATTTCAGCATCAGTGTAACGATTGACGAGGCTCACAAAGGCTACTATCTTGTGTTTGATGCCGACTCGCTTTATTCTAAAATGGTTTGGACACTTGAAGAATTTCCGTTTGGCTGCCAATATTATAATATTGGTGTTGTCGAAATTCAGGGACCAACGCCACCAACGTTGGAAACAATTGACACTACTGAAGTAACATCAAATGCGGCCATTTTGGGAGGAAAACTAAAGCACAATGGCAATTTGTCGGTAACGGCTTGTGGCGTATGTTATGGGACCCAGCCGGAGCCAAAGGCTACAGGGGCTCATATATCGATGGAAATGGATAAAAACGGCAATTTCAGTGGCATGCTCTACGGTTTGAATCTGAATACCAAATATTATGCCCGTGCCTATGCCACCAATAGGTTAGGAACCTCATACGGCAACGAAATCAGTTTTACAACAAAAGACGGACTGCCAAAAGTCAGGACAATTGAGCCGGAAGTAAAATCGGCTACGGCAGCCATATCGGGTGGCAATATAACCGACGACAGTGGTTACCAAATTATTTCGTATGGTGTGTGCTGGAGTGTTACAGAACAGCCCACCATACAAAGTCCGCACACAATTGACGGCAGTGGAATGGGGACGTTTGAGAGCAACATATTGGGGCTTGATGTGTTAACAACATATTATGTGCGTGCTTACGCGACCAGCAGTGCTGGCACTGCCTATGGCGAGCAATACATTTTTAAAACTACCGATGGGTTGCCAATACTTACTACAGTCAACCCCGACACTTTGCAAATAACCCCCACAATGGCCGTACTTGGCGGTTGTGTTGTATCGGATGGCGGGTTTACCTGTTTCACACGTGGCGTTTGCTACAGCACATCGCCAAACCCAACCATCAGCGATCAGCATACAACAGATGGC
>CALBPW010000053.1 GCA_937899145.1 uncultured Bacteroidota bacterium | reverse complement strand
CCCCTGAAACCCAACCCATCCTCCCCCTCAAGAATGAGGGGGTAGGGGGAGTTGATATGCCGTCAGGCATTATTTTTACTTTATAAGAAATTGCTTTCTTATAAAGCAAAAAAATGATTTAAATGCCCGTGCGTAGTTTTCCTCCCTATGGTCGGAAACGCACATGGGCACGACCAAAGCGTTATCCTTCTCTGCCCGCCGCAGGCGTGCGCCGAAGGCGCTTTGTTCCTTTATAAGAAATTGCTGTTTTACAAGAAATTGGAGGATTGACACTAATATCGGCACATGTGGAAACCGATAACAAACCAATTGCCGACTGCCGAATGAAAATCTTTCTTAAAATTGATTGAAACAACACACTGATAATGATGACAAAAAATAAAATTCGCGAAGCCGCACTCATCGACCGCCGTACAATCCGCGTTAGGTTTAGCGAGGTTGACTCGATGCAAGTGGTTTGGCATGGCGAGTACATCCGCTACTTTGAAGACGGACGTGAATCGTTCGGTAATCACTACGATGGACTTAAATACATCGACTTTTACAACAACGGCTATATGGCGCCAATGGTTGAGGTAACCTGCCAATACAAACAACCGCTTACGTTTGGCGAAGACGCCATCATCGAAACACGATACATAAAATCACCTGCCGCAAAAATAATGTTCGATTACACCATTTATCGCGCATCAGATAACACTGTGGCGGCAACCGGAAGCTCAGTACAAGTATTTATAAACAGCCAAACACGCGAGTTGGAACTCAGCAATCCGCAGTTTTATTTAGATTGGAAGCAGCGATGGATAAAATGAATATTTACATAACAGCCGATTCTATTGTCAGCCCGCTTGGCTTCAACACACAAGAAAACATTGCTGCTTTATGTTCATATCGCTCGGCACTGATGGAACACAAAACATCAACCGTTTCCGATACGCCAATAATGGCTTCGATTTTTGTTGACCACAAAATTCGGCTTCAATCAAAAATAATGGACATCGAGTCGCAATACACTAAATTCGAGCGACTTATAATTATGGCGATAACCGATGTGCTCAACCAGACGCACATTGATATTACCGACAAATCTGTCGGCATTGTAATTGCCACCACAAAAGGCAATGTTGAATTACTCGACCACACAGCCGAATCGATGGATGGACGCATAACTATCTGGAAATCAGTTGAACGTATAAACCGGTATTTTGACGGAGCAAATCGAGTTACAATAGTGTCAAATGCTTGTATATCAGGCGTGTCGGCACTAATTGTCGGAAAACGGCTGATTGAGAACGGAACGTACTCAAATGTGATTGTAGCCGGCTGCGATGTTTTGTCGCACTTTATAACCAGCGGTTTTAAATCGTTCAAATCGCTCAGTGCAAAGCAGTGCGTGCCTTTTGATGCCAACCGCGACGGACTGAATCTTGGCGAGGCAGCCGGCGCGGTTCTGCTATCGACAGACAACACCGGAAATGGCGTTTTGCTTGCGGGGGGCGCTATCAGTAACGATGCCAATCATATTTCAGGACCATCGCGCACAGGCTACGAGCTAAACCTTGCAATACGTGGCGCAATGGAAGAAGCCGCCGTAACAAAATCCGACATCAGTTTTGTTGAAACGCACGGCACAGCCACTGTTTATAACGATGAAATGGAATCGAAAGCCATTACGCTTGCCGGACTGCAAGACAAGCCGGTACAAAGCCTTAAACCATATTTCGGACATACACTTGGTGCGTCAGGAATAATTGAGACAATTGTTTGTATGCACGAATTGCGCATCGGAACATTGTTTGGTACAATGGGTTTCAAAAAATTAGGAGTGCCGATGCCAATAAAAGTATCGGCAACACACAAACCGCTTAAAATGCGAAGCTGTGTAAAAACAGCGTCGGGTTTTGGTGGATGCAATGCCGCCATTGTGCTCACATTGCCCGAATTTGCAAAGCGTAGGCTCGCATCTCCATTGGTTAACCTGAGATCAATAGGAACTGTATCGGTTTTTGGCTCGCAGGTAAAGCGTGGCAACCGCATCATTTTCTCGTCAAAAGAGACAGAGTTTAACACCTTTATCCGCGAGGCTTTCAAAAAATTGGGCGATGAGAATATGAAATTTTACAAGATGGATAATCTTTGTAAATTGGGATACGTGTGCGCAGGATTTTTATTGCGCGATATGCGAATTGAACCTGAAGAGATTGGAATAATTTTAGCAAATTCGTCTGGCTCGCTCGATACCGACAAAGACCACGAGATAAATATAAGTGAAAACGGCGACGCAATGGCAAGTCCTGCTGTTTTTGTTTATACCTTGGCCAACGTTGTGATGGGTGAAATATGCATTCGGTACAATATTAAAGGCGAAAACACCTTCTTTTTAAGAGAAAGTACTGAACCTGATAAAACGATGAAATATGCGCAAATAGCCGTTAGCGAGAGTAATTTGCGCTACTGCATTGTCGGCTGGTGCGAGCTTGTTGGCGCACGCTATCGTGCGTCGTTTAGTTTGATGGAAAATACAAGTTTTGTTAAATAAAATACTATGGAAGAACTTATCGAAAAATTGAAAGGCGAACTAATTGCCGAGTTGAATTTGGAGGAGATAAAACCTGCTGATATTGATGCTGAAGCGCCACTTTTCGGCGATGGCGGTTTGGGTTTAGACTCGATTGACGCGCTTGAAATCATCTTGATTTTGGAGCGTAACTATGGCATCAAAATTGAAAATCCGGCACAGGGAAAAGAAATTTTCTACTCAGTTAAAACACTGGCAGAGTATATTTCAGCTCATCAAAAATAAATGTCGCTTGTTGTTACAGGATTGGGCGTAGTGTCGGGTATCGGGCTAAATGTTGAGCAAAACATTGCAGCCTTAAAAAACGGCCGGCACGGAATGGAAAAACCACAATTTTTCCAAACCACGCTTGATGTGCCAGTGTCCGAAGTGAAATGTACAAATGCAGAACTTGTGAATCTTATTGGTTTACAACCAAATAAAACCTTCTCGCGCACTGCTTTGCTTGGCATGATGGCGGCCAAAGAGTCTCTGCTTGATTCTAAAATCGATTTGCGGAAAATGCGCGTCGGACTGATTTCGTCAACATCGGTCGGTGGAATGGATTTGAGCGAGAATTTCTATATCGGTTTTAAAGAAAATCACCGGCGTGGGCGATTGCGCAATGTTGTTCAACACGATTGTGGCGCAAGTACGTGCGAAATCGCTAAGTATTTAGGAATCAATGGGTTTACAACGACTATTAGTACTGCGTGCTCATCGGCAGGCAATGCCATAATGCTTGCTGCCCGAATGATAAGACACGGTTTGCTCGATGCCGCAATTGTTGGCGGAACCGATGCTCTTTGTCGTTTCACACTCAATGGTTTCGGCTCGCTTATGATTCTCGACAAGCAACATTGCCGCCCGTTTGACGCCTCACGTGCCGGACTAAATTTGGGTGAAGGTGCGGGCTACATCGTTTTGCAAAATGCCGAAACTGCAAATCGTAAACCATACTGTAAATTAACAGGTTACGCCAACGCCAATGATGCTTATCATCAAACGGGCTGTTCGCCTGAGGGCAATGGTGCGTTCAAATCAATGACAGAAGCGTTGAAAATGAGCGGTTTAGAACCTTCTGAAATTGATTATATTAATTATTTCTTAGAAGAAAAAATTAATGAACCAAGCAATTTTTTTAAAATTCAGAATGATAAGCAAAATAGAATTCCTCATTGTTCAGTACTAATTTTATTAAATATTGATGATAATTTTTATATTGGTAATATTGGTAAAA
>CALBPW010000052.1 GCA_937899145.1 uncultured Bacteroidota bacterium | reverse complement strand
GTGACTGGAGTTCAGACGTGTGCTCTTCCGATCTAAAAAAGGAATAGCAGAAAACAGATTCACAATAAAAGGTTTGGGCAAAAGTAATTTTATCGCCATCAACCAAAATTCTGACGGCAGCGACAATCCTCAAGGGCGTGCGCTTAACCGCCGTGTCGACCTTAAAGTGCTGAACCAGAGCGGTGCAAACGTCGAAGTTGAAGGCATTTACGTGCCCGACGAACTCAAATATCGCGACCAACTGACATACACCATCTGGATTACAGAATCAGACAAGCCTATTTCGCCAGCCAAATTCCGCAATATCAATAACGTATGGATTTTCCCAACCGACGACGGCAAGCACTATATGTACACCGTTGGCTTGTTCAAACATCAAGCTGAGGCAATACAAATGACAGGACAGGTTGTTGACGCAGGATTTACCGACGCGCACGTTATTAACAGTGTGGAATACAATCAGATAATACAAAAAGGCAGTAGTGTTTACAAATCGAAGATGGCAGACCCTGACAAAAACACCTACGCAATTCAACTTTTAGCTGTAACTCAGCCGGTTGCAAAATCGCGTTTCCGTGGATTGTTTGATGTTGAGATGCACAAAGGCGACGACGGCTACTATCGCTACACTTGGGGCGAGTTTATCGGGAAGCCGTCGGCACGACAAGCACTTGAAGACATTTTAGCCAAAGGCTTTACCGACGCATTTATTGTTAATATCGACAAGTTTAAATGATGCTTGAAAACGATACAATATTGCTACGCGCTGTTGAGCCTGAAGACCTTGATTTTCTGTATAGTTGCGAAAACAACACAAGTATTTGGCGATGTGGCAGCACCACAGCGCCATACTCGCGTTTTGCCATAAAACAATACATTGCCGATGCGCAAAACGACATCTACACAAACAAACAACTACGGTTGATTATCTGCCTGAAAACCAACATAAAAGAGGCAATTGGCGCAGTCGATTTATTCGATTTCGACCCTTATCATCAACGAGCATCGGTAGGAATTGTGATTGACAGTATTGAAAATCAGCAACACGGATATGCGCAGCAAAGCCTGCAACTAATTGAAGAATACGCATTCTGTTTTTTGCATTTGCACCAGCTCTATTGTTCTATTGCAGCCTATAACAAAGCAAGCGTCGCACTATTTGAAAAAGCAGGATACGTGAAATGCGGCACACGAAAAGACTGGCTAAAAACAGAAAACGGATTTGCTGATGAGATTGAATATCAAAAAATCAGAATTTGAAAATCAGAAATTAAATGTCTGCCGTAAGAATAAATATATTTCTGTTTTTCAGGATTTTACAAACTTTGACAATTTGCAAATTGCGCAATAGCATTCTAATTAGAATTAACCATCTTTTTAAAACTAAAAAAATAGCGACAAAGCCAGAATCGATGTCGGTTGAGCCGGCATCGCTCTGCAACCTGCAATGCCCACAATGCACTATCGGCAGAGGCAAACTGCAACGCCGCGCAGCCATAATGACTGAAGAAACTTTTGAAAACGCCATTAAACCATTAAGCGAATGGCTGATAAATTGCCAGTTTTACCTACAAGGCGAACCAACGCTGAACAAAAATCTCTGCCTGCTGATTGCAAAAGCACACAAAATGCGCATCTTCACAAGCGTATCAACAAACGGGCAATTGCTAACTCCAGAACTCTGCGCCGAACTTGTGCAAAGCGGTCTCGACCAGCTAATAATATCGGTTGACGGCGCTTCGCAAGAGACTTACGAAAAATACCGCAAAGGCGGCAGTTTGGCGAACGTGATGAGAGGTGTAAAATTTTTGCGTATGGCACAAGCCGAATTTGGCAAACGCAATCCGGCAATTGTGGCTCAATTCATTGTTTTTAAGCATAACGAAGATGAAATTAGCGACATAAAAAAACTTGCGCCACAGTGGGGGTTCGACAAACTTGAACTTAAATCGGCGCAAATCGAGAATTTCTGTGAAGCAGAAGATATGTTGCCAACCATAAAAAAATATTGTCGATACAAAAAAGATGAGCAAGGCAACTGCTTTATCGCCAAGAGACTACCGATAAATTGTTTCCGCCTACGTCAAACAATGGTTGTATCATCAGCAGGCGATGTGCTGGCTTGCTGCTACGACAAAAACGGCTGTTTCACAATGGGAAACGTGAATGAACAACCGATTTTAGAAATCTGGGACAATCAGAAATTCAATGATTTGCGCACACAGGTTTGGCAAACAAAAACCCCACCCGACATTTGCAGAAACTGTATAGGATAAAAAGCAGTTAGACGGTTGAATGATTAAAAACCAATTAAAATCTGACCAAACCGGTTCTTACTTACGCAGTGTTCGGTTACTTGCACATTATAGCCAAAATTAAAGTGATCTCATAGGGAGTCGAACCCTAATCGTCAGAACCGGAATCTGAAATTCTATCCATTGAACTATGAGACCAAAAGCGTGGCAAATGTAAGCAAAGTTTACGAAAGGCAAAGACTGTTCTGAAATTTCAAATGGTTGAATTATTTTTCATTTTTTTGTTGCTTATAACCGAACAATTGCATAATATTGAATTGTATTTAAACTCAACAGATGAGATTTCTTGTCAAAACAGCCTTTCGGTACTGCCATTCTGAAAGGCTTTTTTATTTAAAATGCTGATTTCAACAATTATGCTATAACATTATCTTTATACTTTATACTTTACTCAAAATGCGACTATCAGAAATAACCGATTACCTTGAAACCATTGCACCGCTTGCAATGCAAGAGTCGTACGACAATGCCGGACTTATTGTAGGCGACAAACAAACCGAAATTACGGGCGCGCTCATCAGCCTTGATGTTACCGAAGACGTTGTTGACGAAGCTGTCAACTTAGGATTCAACCTGATAATTGCACATCACCCGATTGTGTTTGGTGGCTTAAAAAAATTCAACGGGACAGATTATGTTCAACGGACCGTAATTAAAGCCATCAAAAACAACATTGCCATTTACGCCGCACATACTAATCTTGACAATATGCTAAATAGCGGTGTTAATGCCAAAATTGCCGAAAAAATCGGACTTCAAAATGTACAAATACTAAGTCAGACAGATAACAAATTATGTAAAATAGTTGTATTTGTACCACATGCCCAAGCCGAAATGGTGAGAGCCGCAATGTTTGACGCCGGAGCGGGCTGCGTCGGAAATTACAACAGTTGCAGCTACAACATACAAGGCAATGGAACTTTTAAGGCAACAGACGGCTGCAACCCATTTGCAGGCAATGTCGGCGAATTACACACCGAGCCCGAAACCCGCATCGAAACTATTATTCCGAAGCATCTGCTTAGCAAAACAATAAGCGCAATGATTTCCGCGCACCCCTATGAGGAGCCTGCCTACGATATTTATCCGCTCGAAAACAGATACTCGCAGGCTGGAAGCGGAATAATCGGCACTATGCCAAAAGCGGAAAACGCTTCCGATTTTCTTGTGAGAATAAAAAAAACATTCAATTGCGGCTGCATTAGACACACGCGATTGCCCGAAAAACCGATTCAAAAAATTGCCATTTGTGGCGGTGCCGGAAGTTTTCTAATCAACGATGCCATGCGGGCTGGAGCCGACATTTTACTAACCGCCGACATCAAATACCATCAATTTTTTGATGCCGAATATCCATTTGTTTTAGCCGATATTGGGCATTATGAAAGCGAACAATTCACAAAAGAACTTTTTTATGAATTAGTTACTAAAAAATTTTCTAATTTTGCAGTTCGATTGACGAAAGTAAATACAAATCCAATAAAATACGTATAACGCAATGGATGAGAAAAATCAAAAAGTTGAAGTTACAATGGAACAGAAGCTGAAAAACCTTTACGACCTTCAGCAAGTTCAAACCGAAATCAACAAAATCAAAAATTTGCGTGGTGAACTGCCACTTGAAGTTCAAGACCTTGAAGACGAATTGGCAGGCTTGCAAACCCGCATAGCAAACCTCAAAAGCGAGGTAAAACAAATAGAGCAAGATATTGTTACTGAAAAACATAAGATTGCTCAATCGCAAGACGATATTAAAAAATATCAAACTCAACAAGACAATGTACGCAACAATCGCGAGTACGATTCACTATCGAAAGAGATTGAATTCCAATCTCTTGAAATTGAATTGAGCGAGAAACACATTCGCGAGTACACTGCCGAGTTGGAACATAAAAAAGAGATAATAGCAAACTCTGAAACCGTTTATGCTGAACGCAATGGCGATTTGAAACAAAAACGCGGCGAGCTAAACAGCATTGTTTCCGAAACCAAAAAGAAAGAAGAAGAGTTAGAAGTTAAAAAAGCCGAGATTGAGAAACTTATCGAAGACAGATATGTAACCGCATTCAACCGCATCAGCGGCAATGTGCGCAACGGTTTGGCTGTCGTCACCATCCAACGCGATGCTTGCGGCGGTTGCTTCAACAAAATTCCACCTCAACGTCAGGTTGACATCCGCGCTCGCAAACGTATTATTGTTTGCGAATATTGCGGTCGCATCTTAGTTGATGCCGGATTAGCCGAATTGTAAAATAATAGAATTTTTTTCATAAGGATTATTGGTTGGAGGGCTGTTCCTTTGGAGCAGTCCTTTTTATTTAATTTTGAACGCTGACTATTTATAACATCATTTATCCGATTTCTACAATAACTGTCAAAACACCGGTTTCACCGGAAAAAACTTATTTTCACATACAAAACAAACAAGATGGGCAAAACAATCACCACCGCGCTCCTATTTTTCGGTTTGCAACTTGTTGCATCAGCACAATTCGCATACAACGATGCCTGCGCAATTGCCCATAGCAAAATCCTAAATCTTGACTTTGAGCCAAATAGCGCACCAACAGAATTCCAGTCTTGGATAGAAGGCTATATGCTTTTTACACAAGCAATTACAAACACCGACATTGAGCAATTGCAACATGCCGACTACTCACAACTAATCAAAAAACAAAAACAATACGAGAGCAACAACGCCTATTACTATTTGTGTATCAGCGATTTGCAACTTATAAAAAGTTTTGTTTCAATTAGCGACAAATCGTATTGGCAGGCAGCGTCAAATTATTTGGCTGCACGACAAAATGCAAACAAAACTATCGGTTGGATGCGAAAACGATTTCGCATGTTTCAACTTGTGGTTGACGCACAACTTTACAATAATTTTCCGATTTTTGCTGAAAATTTAACCGCAGAACAACGCATCACCGAATTTATCAATTTGGCAACTGCCATTGAATCAGACAGTTCAGCACCATCAGCATTCAAAACTGAAATTGCAATTTTATCGGTTTTGCTGCTGCCATCGCTTGGGGCTGCCGACAGTGCAATTGTGCAATTGTGCCAAAAAAATATGGACAAGTGCAAAACCTCGGCAGCCGCAACACTTGCTTTTGCCAATACACTTTGGCGCGAAAGGCAATCGGCAGAGGCAAAAAAACTGCTTACATCGGCACTGCAAAATGGTTTTTTTGAAAAAGCGAATCGGTTTAACTTACTGATGGGCTGCACCTTACAAAACATTCAAAACGATTCGTGCAAAATCTATCTAAATAGATACATTGAAAAACAAGCAAATGGAGGCGATGTCGGCTATGCAAAATTCAAATTGGCGTGGCACTTCTTCCTGCAAGGCGACACAACCACTGCAATCCACCTATGCGCCGATGTCAAACAACATCGCGCCACAACGCCGAACGATGCTCAAGCCAAATATGAATGTTCGCTCTATCAGCATTGGAACCCGGCGCTAATTGTTGCACGGTTGCATTTTGACGCTGGCAATTATGCCGCCTGCGAGCAATATCTACTTAAAAACAGGCATAAACTGCAAAACTACACCACTACTCAACTTAACGAGTACGCCTACCGCATGGGGCGTGCCTGCCACAAAATGGGAAACTTAACAAAGGCTAAAAAATTTTACGAAGTGGCGGCAAATCAGCAATCGGCGAATTTGCTTTATTATCCGAGCTACTCATTTTACTATTTAGGCGAAATTTACAAAGCCGAAGGCAATCAGCCGAAAGCCGATTTCTACTTTCTGCAATGCCAAAAAACCAATTCTCCGATTTACAAAGAGAGCATACATCGCAAGGCAGAATTGCAAATGCGATAAGCAATTGTGCAAATCATCTTACAAAGATTAACGCGCTGATTGTTCTGATTTTCTTTGATTTAAATTATTAATTACAATTGCTGATTTTAAAAATAATGCGCTTTCTTTGCATACAGAAATGAAGTAAACAACTCACCTCACGTTTTTCATTAGTTTTGCATGCAACAGTTTTTTTTCATATTGTGTGAGGTTAGTTAATAGTTTTGAAGGGAGGTTAATTGACATCCTTTCTCATTTTGGCAAAAACACAATTCTAAATCATTTTATTATAAACCACTAACAACCTGTCAACATACGGTTCAATATCATACTGCCGTGCAAATTCCTGTGCGAAGTCCGACATTTCATGGTACTTCTGCTTGTCGTTCCATATTTCGAGAATACTGTCGGCAAACTGTTCGGCATTCTGCTCATAGAGCATGTAGCCGTTTTTGCCTTGCAGAATCAAGTCACGGTTGCCGCGGCCGTCAAGGGTTACAACGGGCAGACCTGCGGCCATTGCTTCGAGCAACACAAGACCAAAGGGTTCGTAATAGGCGGAATGAATGTAAATGTCAGATTGCCAAAGATATTCGGCAACATTCTCAACATTCCCGTGCTGCATTACGTTTGCTTCCAAATGATTTTTTTTTATAAGATTTGCAACCTCGCCGAACTTTTCGCCATCACCTAAAAGGTTCATTTCAAAATCTATATGGTGCTCGCACAGAATTTTTGCAACCTCAACCAAAAAACGCTGATTCTTTTTCGCTTGATACGAACCGACATTCACAAGCCGAAGTTTTGTGCTCGGCCGACGGCCATTGTCGCAGTGAAACTTCTCATAATCAATGGCGTTCGGCAAAAATTGGACATCGTATTCACTTGCTGTTTTGCGAAAATACCGCTCCGTATCGTGCGAAATGGCAAAGAACGTATTGCCGCCGTTAGCTTGGTATCGTGAGAACAAGTATCGTTTTTCGAAATAGTTTGTCAGCAGCTCCTTGTTAAACAAGGTCTTAACACAAAAATTGCGGAACTGCCGCATATTGTCGTGGCAATGCGAGAACCACCGCGCCTGCGGATAATTGCACGAATGCGAAACTATTTCAGCTTCAAATAGATGCGTATGGATAACATCAGGCGCAAAATCATCAATCGCCTTCTGCAAGGCATCAATGTTCAGCGCATTTTTGTGAAATACCGAAAGTTGGACGGAAGCGGGAACAACTTGCCAATCAATGCTTTCGGAGAGAAACGGATATGCGTTTTCGTCAGAAAAGGTTATTAATCGAATTTGCACACCGCCACGCTTTTGCAACTGGTTACAAATGTCGAGGCAGAGCCGCTCGGCGCCGCCTTTTCGCAATCGGGGGATTATGTGGAGGATACGGAGCATCAGTTTTAACTCAGATTTTATTGATAATTTTTAGCTGATTATAAACTTTTTGTCCAACTTCGTTACCCGAATTTGCAAGTTGTGAAACGCTCATTTCAATCGTATTATCTGCTTGCACATTGCCAATGCTGCAAATAGTTGATATTAAAGGCCGAATGGTTTCGGTATAATTCTGATTTATAATCTTTTCCACATTTTTTATAAACCAATTGGTCAAATTTACTGAATGCGGATATTGTCTTGCAGCAGCCCATCCAATAGCGTGTATGGCTGCCACAACGCGCCATTTATCACTGTTAATCAACCTGTTATAAAAATCAATATTGTTGATTTTGCAAATAATGTTACGCGCAAGATTTTCGGCTAAATCAACATTCAAAATTGAATCAAAAATTGATTCATAATCGGAGTTATCTAACTGATTTTCATCAAATAAAAGCGATGCAAGTATTTTGGCTTCGCGAATGTGCAATGGGCAAAGCCGCCGCGCAAGAGAATGATTTGTTCCATACTGACGTGCTATGCGTTGCAAATCGGGAATTGAAACGCCATAATTCATCAACCCTCGCACACCCGATTTTGCCATAAGCGAAGCAACGATGCCGTTTTGAAACATTATCGCATCGTGCAATATTTGCTTCAATTCGGCATCGTTGCTATGTTGAATATCGGTTGGTAAACCGAACATATCGAATACCTTATTTTATTCTAAAAGTGAACGAACCGGGCGGATTGAGCGTCCGCTATTACGCCAAAAATCGAACACTTCCATGCCATTGTCGCCAGAAATTGAGATGTAGAACGCATAACCCGAACTGAAATCGGACAAATCGGCACTCCAATACGAGCCTAATTCGGTGCTGCCAAGTAAATCGGAGTCAGTATAATAGCCTGCAACTGGCAAAAAGATGTGAATATCGGTTAGCGAATACAAATCAGAAGCCGCAGCGCCTTTTAGCACTTTTTTGCCTTTATCAGCATCGGCTTTGGCCGCATAAACAATAAAGCCTGCAACTCCGTTGTAATCGTCGGTCCATACCCAATAGCAATAATTGCGCAACTCTTTCCACTGAGCCATGGTAGGAGTTACCCACCAATCGCCCCAATTCTTGCTGGCAGCGTCGTCGTCCATATTTAACAGTGCTGCACTATCGCCTATAAAACTGCTATCGGCATTGTACCAAATGGCGCTGTATTGTTTATCATCTATTTGATATTTATTGATTTTTTTCCACGATTTTTCGCCTTCAGTCATCAATTTATAGTTTTCCCAATTGAACACTGTTTTGTCTTCAGTTTCACCCCAAGCAAAGTGCCCGCCATCTTTTTCGACATTATTAGTATCGGCGCCAACGTTGCAAGTTGCCCAAAGCGTGTTGCTTGGCAAGCCAAGGCCCACAAATTTATATCCGCTAATGGTTCCAACAATGGTGTCGATGGCGTATGGTAAAACAGCCGCAAACTGAGCCACAATGGTGGTATCGGAATAAATTATTAACGTACGCGGATTATCGGTAACACTATCGCTCCACGCGACAAAATAATAATCGGGATTGGCGACGGCTTTTAAAGTGATAGAATCGCCTTCAAAATATTCGTTAGAAATGGTATCACCTTCGACAGTGCCGCCTTCGGTAGCCGAAACGCTTAATTTATATGTGTTTATGGCATCTTCGTTTCCGTTGTTGCACGATGCAAAAAACGCGATAACTATCGATGCGATAACTAATGAAGTGAAAAATCTTTTCATGTTGATTATATTTAAATTAGATTCAAAAATGATGAATTGAAATCAATAAAACAAATTTAAAATGGCGAAGGCGTTTTTTATGCTATTGAAATAGACTTTATTATTGATGTAAATTCTAATTTAGCATCGTTAAAATTGATATTTATGCCGAATTTACCATTAGCGGAGCGGTTACGTCCGAGAAATCTGGACGAATACATTGGTCAGAAGCACTTGGTGGGCAAAGGTGCTGTGTTGCGGCGTGCCATTGAATCGGGACGGATACCGAGTATGATTCTTTGGGGGCCTCCGGGTGTTGGGAAAACCACGTTAGCCAACATTATCAGCAATTTACAAGGTCGTGCATTTTACTCGCTCAGTGCAATAAGTTCGGGTGTTAAAGATGTGCGCGACACCATCGACCAAGCCAAGCGGCAGCAGTTTTTCAATCAGCCAAATCCGATACTTTTCATTGATGAGATACACCGATTTAGCAAGGCGCAACAAGACTCGCTGCTTGGTGCAGTGGAGCAAGGTGTGGTAACACTGATTGGAGCAACCACAGAAAATCCGTCGTTTGAGGTTATATCGCCTTTGCTGTCGCGATGCCAAGTGTACGTGCTAAAATCGCTTGAAATATCAGACCTCGACGAGTTGCTAACCCGCGCTCTCACTACCGATTTCGACCTCAAACAACTTGATATTAAGATTGAAGAAAAAGAGGCGATGTTTCGCTTTTCGGGTGGTGATGCGCGCAAATTGCTGAATATCATCGATATTGTTGTTGGCGCGCAAGAGGGGAAATCGCCTATCGTTATTAATAATCAGATTGTTGAAGATATTTTGCAAGAGAATTTGTCGATTTATGACAAAAACGGCGAGATGCACTACGACATCATTTCAGCTTTCATAAAATCGATACGTGGCAGCGACCCGAATGGCGCTGTTTATTGGCTTGCCCGCATGATTGATGGTGGCGAAGATGTTAAGTTTATTGCACGAAGGCTGATTATTTCGGCATCAGAAGATATTGGACTTGCCAACCCTAACGCAATGCTGCTTGCCAACACATGTTTTGAATCGGTAAACAAAATCGGATTGCCCGAAGCCCGGATAATTCTCTCAGAATGTGCCATTTACTTAGCCTCAAGCCCTAAAAGCAATTCGGCATATATGGCTATAAATGAAGCACTTTCGGTAGTTAAAGAGAAAGGTAATCTGCCTGTGCCGCTGCATCTGCGCAATGCGCCAACTAAGATGATGGAAAAAATGGGATACGGTCGCGATTATAAATACTCGCACGATTACGAAGGACACTTTGTGGAACAAGATTTTCTGCCGAAAGAACTACACGGACACGCTTTTTATGTGCCGCAGCCCAACAAGCAGGAGGACGGATTACGAGCACGGCTAAAAAATTGGTGGAAAGGAAGATACGGGTATTGATGGTTAATATTTTCATTTTGCGGAATGTTATCTTTTGTTGCATCTTTGCACTATCAATAAAATTGTGACATTTTTAAACCAAATAGTTTTAACCGCACAATCAAAGATGAATGTATAACAGCTGAAAAATTTAATAATTGTACCGAAATGCGCACCGCTGTTAGTGCTTTTACCCACTATTACAACACTATACGCCCGCCCGCACCACTAAATTATCAGTCCCCAAAATTTTTTTTGCAAAAAAGTACTCACAAATAAAAAAATGTATATAAGTGCACTTACAACGTGGGTGAAAAAAACTGATTTTAATAGTGCTGGTAGTTATCGATTACACTTTCGCACCGCTTCAGATAGAACTTTTTGAAATCATCCCAATTGTAATATGGAAAATTGGAAGTGGCGACGGGGAGCGAGGCTTCCGCGCCGTTGAGGAGGCATTTTACCAAAATCGGGTCGGACGGCTTTTTGCCACGATAAAACACCAACTGGATGTTGCACGCCTTGCAGGTTTCAAAATTCTGATAGCAATTCTTCACCTCGAACGGATCCTCGGGGTCGCGGTCGGCACCGTTGATGCCCATCAAAACCGTGAGCGGACCGATGTAAGAGTCGTGTCCGAAACGGAGGTCGGCTTTGCGGTCAACCTTGCCACTGATTACAGCGTCAGCCTTGCCAATGATGTCCTGCAGGATGGGGATTGTCTCGTACTGTAGTCCGAATACCCATGTGTACGAGCCAAGATTGGAGCGTTCCCACATTTTGGTGATGTCGTCGTCGGTAACGATGCCTTCCATCATTCCCTCATGCGCTATGCTTGGCAGCGATGTGTAGAGGTTTATCAGGTTGTCCGCAATTTTCTTTCTATCGCCAGGCAGCCCGTCGGTGGACGTGAATGTACGCGCGAGAATTTGGTCGCGGATTGGGGCGTTGGACGGCACTTGGTCGCGATTCGTCTCGTACTTAGGCTTTGTTTTGGCGTACGAGTGCTTCACGGGGTTCTGGCTGTCGGATGGCACAACACCATCCAATGTGAAGCGCGACGACTGCTCGCGTATCTCAATGCGCGGGTTGCACTGCACCAGCTCCTGGCAGAAGGCCGACATGCTGATGACGCAGCGCCCCGCGAGGGAACTGACAGCCATCACGTTGCCGCCTTTCTTGAAGACCTCTGGGAAGCGGTTGTACATGGTGCGGGCGATGCTCTGATGCT
>CALBPW010000051.1 GCA_937899145.1 uncultured Bacteroidota bacterium | reverse complement strand
ACTTTCTTTAATTTCTTCTCCTGCTAGAAATTTAACTATCTGTTTATTTCGTATTGCCATTTTAAATTTGATTATCGTATGAATGTCCTCCATTGTTGCTCCTGTAATCTTTTCAACATCTTCAATTTGCAATGTTTGAATTGCTTTATCATCTGTAAATCCTGCATTAAATAGTTTTTCCAACGATTTTGCGATTTGTGTTACATTGCTTTTCAATTTTTTACCACCTCACTTTCCTTGAAAAATAATTTGCCAATTTTGTTGTTAAATTTGCATAATCCGGCCTCGGTGCCAAGCCATAAGTAGCCATCGGCGTAGATTATGCTGGTTACAAAGTTTGATGGCAGACCATCGGAAATGTCATAGTGTGTGATTTTATTTGTTGCCAACTCTAACTTTAACAGTCCGTTACCATGGGTCGCTAACCATATTAAGCCGTCTTGAACAAATACATCGTTCACAATGTTGCTGTCTACAATTATCGATTTGTCGCCTGTGTACTTATTTAGCATAACAAGTCCATGAACACAAGCAAGCAGCAATCTGGTGCTATCGAGTTCGGCAAATGTGTTTAGTGCCTCGTAACTGTATTGGACAAATTTTTGGGTTTTGTGGTTGAACCGGTAAATATCGTTGTTTGCACCGCCAATCCAGATGTCGGAGTTTCGGTCGGGTATTAAGCCGAATACGAAGTCGTTATTAAAGTTGTTGTTTGTGCTGCTCGAGTAGTGGTGCAGCAATTCGCCATTGTTGCTAAATACGTATAAGCCAAACGAATAAGTGCCTGCCCAAATTTGTCCTTTATCGTCTTCGCATACCGATAAAAAGACTAACGATTGGTTTTCGCCTTCTGGGAAAATGTGTTTCCACTTATTTGCGGTCGGGTTGTACCTGCTTATGCACGTATTTGTAGCAAACCACAAGTTGCCATTTCTATCCTCATATATGTCGTTTACATGATTGTCGTTTAATGAGTTGACTTCGTTTATTTGATGTTGATATTGAGATATTGATTTGGTTTCGGTATTGTAGAACGATACGCCGTCGTCGTAGGTGCAAACCCAAACGCGGGCATCGGGTTCGCAAAGTATATCGTAAACGCCGTTGCTGGCAAGCGATTTCGGATTGTTTTTATCATTAATGTATTTGTCAATAATTTTGTTTGTCCTTATGTCAATAACGCATACGCCTTGTCCATCGGTGCCGGCAAGTAATATACTGTCGTTCAGCGGTTTAAGTGCTAAAAATGGTATTTTCGGCATTCCTGATAATTGGAATTCGGAGCATGAATTATCTGTCAAATTTATTTTATAAAGTCCGTCGGTTTTAGTGCCAAGCCACAATGAGTTGTTTTTTGAATCGCAGTAAACGCTTGTTTTTGTGGTGTTTGGTGCAGGTGCATTTATTTCCATTAAGGTTTTATGCGTTTCTTCGATGTTTATAAAACTGATGGTATTGCGTTCAATTATAATTATTGTGTTATCGTCGTACCAGTCTAAATTATCAATGTTGCGTTGGCGTCTGATGACTTTTAGTTGGTTGTTTTCGAGTGCGTAAAGTCCGCTTGTTGATGCTATCCAAATTTTATTGTTTTTATCGATAGTTAATTTGTTGATAATAAATGCATAACGATTCATTGTTCGAGTTATATTTATCATCAGTTCAAATTTGTCGGTAATTTGGTTGTAGATAAAAATTTGTCCGCTATTGCAGTAGGCGATAAGCTGATTGTTGCGATAGGCGAGTTTTACGGTTAAGATGTTCGATTCTTCGTATGGCAGTTGGTAAATTTTGCAGTTATCGCTTGTTAGCCGTATAATTCCCATTTTCGATGCTACCCAAACAAATCCGTCATCGTCTTTGCACACGGAGTTTGTCTCGCGTATCGATATGTTATACAATTGGTTAATGTTGTTGAAATCTACTGCCGAAGCGTTGCCGGTGGTGAGTAGTGTTAGGCATAAAAGTAGTTTAACAAACTTGTAAACTTCTGACATTGTGTTGTTGCGTTTTGTTTCGGCTAAAAGTAAAATAATTTTAAATGTTTGAGACTAACTTATTTCACAAAATACTAACAGAATATAAAATGCGGAAATCTAAATCAGATTTCCGCATTTTATGTTTAGAAAGTTTAGTCCCGATAAGTTATCGGAATAGAAAGGAGGTTTAGAAGGGAAAGGGTCAGAATGCTTTTCTTTGGATTTAAATAGTTAAAAATTAATAATTTATCATTAATCACTTGCTGTTATACTTTATCATTTCCCCTTACACTTTACTCTTTCACTTCCACAACAACGCTTTTCAAGTTGTCTGAACTATTGCCATACAAAACTTCGTATTTGCCTGCTCTTATTGCCATTTCGCCTGTGGCGTCATCAAAGAATTTGAAGGCTGTGTAAGGCAGTTCGATTTCGGCATCAACTGATTTTCCGGCAGTTACTTCAATTCGCTTAAAGCCACGCAAACTTTTTTGCAATCCACTTTTGTCGCCAATTTTACGTATGTAAACTTGCACCACTTCAGTACCTGTCATTTTGCCTGTATTTTTAACTGGCACTACAAGTTTAAGAGATTGATTCTTATCGATTTGCGTAGCTGAAACCGTAGCGTTGCCAATTGTATATTTGGTGTAACTGAGTCCGTATCCAAACGCGAAAAGTGGGTCGTTGAAATAGCGATAAGTGCGACCTTTCATCGAATAATCCTCAAAATCAGGCAGTTGCTCGCTACCTTTGTAGAAGGTGATAGGCAGTTTTCCGCAAGGATTGAAATCGCCAAAAAGCACTTCGGCAATGGCTTGACCGCCACTTTCGCCTCCATACCATGCTTGCAAAATGGCATCGCAAGTTTCGGTTTCAGGCGTTAAGGCGATGGCTGAGCCGCTCATATTTACAAAAACAACTTTTTTGCCAGCTTGTTTCAATGCTTTAAGACAATTGCGTTGAACATCTGGCAGGTCGATATTTGTGCGGTCGCCACCTTTAAATCCCGGGTACGAGACGGGCATCTCTTCGCCCTCTAAACCGCTCGATAATCCGCCAACGTACACAACAACATCGTAGCCTTTTAGTTTGTTGATAAGGTCGGTATAGACAATGTCGGTCTCTGTTCCAAAATCAAATTCGATATTGGCAGCCCAATCTTTTACTTGATAGAATTTGACTTTTATGTTGTAGGTTTTGCCTTTTTCTACATTGAGCGGAATGCGCATCGGGTTAAGGTGCCAATTGCGTTGTCCGCCAACTGAATCGCCATTTACAAAGATCGCAAAAACACCGATTGCGCCAATTTTTATCGATAGTTCAGCGTCTTCGTCGGCAGTGAATTCGGTTTCGTATATCGCACTAAATTTTTCTAAGTTGACATTGGGCGCAAACGGGTGCATTCCGTTGGTCGATTTTTTTAGCGGAATGGTTATTTGATCGGCAGTTACGGGTTTGCCTTCAAATGTTGGATTGTTGTAATAGGTGGCTTTTATGCCTTTTTTACCATCAATTTTACATTTCGATATGTAGCTGTTTGTAACTTTGTTTTCGACAAGGTCGCAACCAATGTCATAGAGCAGAGCGTCGGCGCTAACCATCGGTTTTATGCCATCAAGTACGGTGATGGTGCGTGCCGGTTTGCCATTGTAGTTTCCCCACAAAACGGCGTCGTTATCGGCGTTTGCGCCAATCACAGCTATCTTTTTGATGCTTTTTTTGAGTGGCAGAATGTTTCCTTTGTTTTGCAGCAGAACCATTGATTCGCGCGCCATTTGCAGTGCTAACTCTTGATGTTCTTTGCTATTGACAACGTCCATTCCGATTTTCGAGTGTTCAACAACCGACGGGTCGTCAAGCTCACCAAGCGCTAAGCGTCCCATTATTAGGCGTGTCACGCTACGGTCAATGTCTTCAGTGCGCATCAAGCCTTGCGCAACGGCTTCGGGAGCGTGTTGGTAGTAGTAGTTTTCCCAATAGCATTCAACATCGGTGCCGGCCAAAATGCCTTTTGCTGCGGTGTGCACTGGTGTTGACGACACTTTATGACTGGTGTGGAAATCGGCAATAGCGCCACAATCGGAAACCACAAGGTATTTAAATCCCCAATCATCGCGCAAGATGCGTTGCAGTAGGCGAGTGTTGCCACAGCAAGGTTCATCGTCTAATCGTTGATAGGCGCACATCACTTCGCGTACATCGGCATCTTTTACAAGTGCTTCAAATGCAGGCAGATACGTTTCGTAAAGATCACGTTTGCTAACGTTGTTTACGTTTAGTGTGTGCCGGTTCCATTCTGGGCCTGAGTGAACGGCAAAATGCTTGGCGCAGGCTAATAGTTTCAGATATTTTGAGCCGTTGTTGTTTTGTAATCCTTTAACCACAGCGATGCCCATTCGTGCGGTCAAATAGGGGTCTTCGCCGTATGTCTCCATGCCGCGTCCCCAGCGCGGATCGCGAAAAATGTTGATGTTTGGTGTCCAAACCGATAGGCTGCGATACTTCTGATTTTCTTCGCCTTTGGCATTGGCTTCGTTATATTTAGCCCGAAACTCATCTGATGTCGCATCAAAAACTTTGAATAGCAATTCGTCGTCGAATGAGGCTGCCATGCCTATTGGCTCAGGAAAAACCGTAACATCGTTGTTGTTAGCCATGCCGTGCAGAGCCTCGCTCCACCAGTTGAAACCCTTAATTCCAAGTCGCGGAATGGCTGGCGATTGGTCGTACATAAATTGTGCTTTTTCTTCTAATGTTAATCGCGACAGCAAATCTGACGCGCGTTCTTCAAAACTTAAATCGGAATTCTGAAATGGATATTGCTGAGCAAATGTGCTTGTCGCAACTGCTATAGCAATAGTTGTGGTTAAAAATCTTTTCATTTTTTATGTTTTTTCTGTTGGTTCAAATTTAGAAATTGTTTTGTTGCTAATGGAGTTATTATTCAACACTCTGGTTAAATTCTCATTTAGTTCAATTGTCGTTCAAAAAAAAATGCCATTTTTTTGCAACATTTGTAAAAATAAAGCGTTTTTTGCGATGTTTAAGTTACGCAAAACACAAATTAACATGAAACAATTTAAATTTTCTATTCTATCAACAGCCATTACAGCTATAATAATCAGTTGTACTTCAGACAATATTAAAACTGCAAATGGAGAACAAACAACAACTACAAACAATGATGTTATTTCAGTTTCAAAATCGATGGTAACAATCGACAAAGTTGGCGGTACTGCAACCGTCGATGTTACTTCGTTGGCCGGTTGGACAGCAGAGAATTCAACCTCATGGTTAACAATCACTCCAACAAGCGGTTCAGCTTCAAGCAATGCAGCAACCATTACAATTACAGCAGCCGAAAATACCGAATCAAGCGCGCGTTCAGCTACAATAACCATTAATGCAACAAACAATGGCGAAAATCTATCGCTAACAATAACGGTATCGCAAGCAGGCGAGGGCGGAAGCACAACTATTGAAACTACCGATACCGAGAATAGTGATGATAACATTGCCAACACAACTTTCGACCGCACAATAAATATTGTGTACTCAACAAGCGGGGCGGCTACTGTTACTAATGCCACATCAGATTTTGATGTTGTGACAAGTGGCAACGATGTTACCATAACTAACAATGGTAGCGAGGCTGTCATTTACAACCTTAGCGGCACCACAACCGATGGTTTTTTCAAACTTTACAGTTCGAAAAAGCAAGCCATTCAACTTAGTGATGTCAGCATTACTAATAAGAATGGAGCAGCCATCAACAACCAATCGAAAAAACGCACATTTATCGTTGTATCCGGCACAAATAGTTTAGCCGACGGCGGCTCATATTCCGATACACCAACCACTGAAAACGAAAAAGCCGCTTTGTTTAGCGAGGGACAATTGATATTTAGTGGTAGTGGCTCGTTAACAGTTTCAGCATCAGGCAAATCGGGCATTGTTTCCGACGATTATGTCAGGTTTATGTCGAGTCCAACTGTTAAAATAACATCGTCGGCAGGGCACGCAGTTAAAGGCAAAGACGCAATCATAGTTTCAGCAGGGACAATTGAGGCTGCAACATCAGCTAATATGAGAAAAGGATTCACGTCTGACTCTCTTGTTCAGTTCGATGGAGGCACAACAACCATAAAAGTAACGGGGTCAGCTGCTTACGACACCGACGACAATAATTATAGTGGTACTGCAGGAGTAAAGGCTGATAAATTATTCATAATGAACGGCGGAACACTTGCCGTTACCAATAGCGGCAAGGGCGGCAAAGGCATTAGTGGCGATGCTGTTGGCTATTTCAATGGCGGAACAATATCGATAACAACAACAGGCTCAAATTATACACAAGGCGATATATCGGCAAAAGGTATCAAGTTTGACGGCAACCTTACCTTTGCAGGTAGTAATGTGTCGGTTGATTGCTCGGCACATGAAGCTATTGAATCAAAAGGCACTATTGACATTACAGGCGGTTCAGTTTACGCATATTCAGGTGCCGACGATGCCATCAACGCAGCATCGCATTTCACCATATCAGGCGGCTATGTTGGCGGTGTGTCGTTCAAAAATGATGGTCTTGATGCCAATGGCAACCTATATATTAAAGGTGGCGTAGTTTATGCAGTTGGAGCATCATCGCCTGAGGTTGCATTAGACGCCAATACCGAGGGCGGCTATAAGCTATACATACAAGGTGGTTCGGTGATTGCCATTGGTGGACTTGAAAGCAATCCGCAATTATCGCAAGCTGTGGCAACATCAAGCAGTTGGAGTAAAAGCACCAATTATGCACTTTACAATGGCAGTACACTGCTAATGACTTTCAAAACACCAAGTAATGGCGGTTCACCTCTTGTAATGTCATCGGCAGATTTGGCAAACGGCAGTAGTTACACACTTAAATCGGGAGTTACAATATCGGATGGAACATCGTATTTAAATGGATATTACATTGAAAATGCGACAGTTACTGGTGGAACTGAAACAACCGTATCGGCATCAACAACCTATTCAGGCAGCGGTATGGGCGGAGGAGGCAATCCGGGCGGAGGCGGTTTTGGCGGTTTTGGCGGTTTTGGCGGTAGATAGTAAAAAATAACCAATAGCTTAATTGTTGAAGTAATTACTTCAATTAACTTAACAAAAATATTATCGGTATGAAGAGATATATTTTGATTTTAACCGCATTGCTTGCAACCGCAGCTGTTGCAAATGCGCAGGATAAACAAAAAATCAACAAGAAAAATCTTGTTATCAAAGAGTGGAACACAAGTGGAAAAACAAGTACGCAAGTGCTCGACCACACAACAACTTATAATGCCGAAGGACGAAAAATTGAAGAAATCGAATATACGCCTGAAGGTGTAAAATGGCGCAAACGCTTTGAGTACAATGCTGCCGGTAAAGTATCAAAAGAACTTGTTTACGACCGCAACAATCGCTTACAAAACTACAAAGTGATTGAATATAACGAGTTTGGACGGAAAAAGATACAATACACATACGACGCAAAAGGTAAATTGTTGGTAACCAAAGTTTTTGAATATATTGCCGAAGATGCTTGAAATACCTCATATCGATTTAGAAAAAACAACTGAAGTTCAGGCGATTGCGCCCATCACATTAGATGAGATGGACACAATTAAACTAATGAACCGCATCGACTCAAAATTTGTAACAAACGAAGACGTTTTGCTCGCAATTTTGCGCGACGCACATGCCGAAGGCTATCGCGCTCTTGTTGTAGAAGGCAAAAAAGTAAGTCCGTACGATAGCATGTATTACGATACACCCGATTTGCGAATGTTTCTCGACCATCACAACAAGCGAATGGTGCGGCAAAAAGTGCGTACACGAGTGTATGTGTCGTCGGGACAGACTTTTTTGGAAATAAAAAATTGGTCCCTGAGTTTTGACCTATTTAAAAATTAGGGTTAAATACATATTTGCCCCCTGTGCTTTACGACCTTTATTTTTTGCCCCCTCAGTTTCACTTTTTATCAAATTTGGTACCTGTGGTATATGAAAAGACGGAAATGGTACCTCCGTCTGATTTCCCGTCCAAAACTAACGTCCA
>CALBPW010000050.1 GCA_937899145.1 uncultured Bacteroidota bacterium | reverse complement strand
CGTCTGCATGGACATCGACTCAACACTACGTGCGGTAGCGCTTTATCCAAGCAATTCACTCGACGCTCACATCATTATGGACAACTTCGACTCTGAAGAACTGAAACGCAATGGTGTATATGAACTATCGGAAGGCGCTGAAGTACGTTTGGTAGTATCAGAACTTGATTTCGACGACTTCTTCTCAACCGAATACAACAACAACTTCCGTTGGGCGGCAAGTTCAGCCGATGTTCAATGGCTATCGTCGCAAGACACAACGCCTGCTATTGTACGCCCGTTTGCCGAGGCTCTCATCTTCCGGGTAGAAGACAGCGTACAATTTACCATCGCGGAAGTTGACACTTTTGTCTGCCGCTACACCGATAGCATAAAGGTAACTACAATCAATGGAATATCGCCATGGGATGTGTTCACACCAAATGCCGACGGACAGCACGACACATGGAAGATTGAAGGATTATCATCATACGAACATGTAAACATCTACGTATTCAACCGTTGGGGCGGCCGTGTATGGCAATACTCAGGCAGCGGTATCGATTACGATGCTAACCAATGGAATGGTAAGAATGCTAAAAACAAGCCGCTGCCATCGGGCACATACTACTATGTAATCCAATGCAGCAGCGACAAGCTTGGTGGTAAGAAGAAAACAGGTCCGGTTACAATTATAAGGTAATAAAGCTATGAAAAGGATTATTTTAACCTTGTTTGCTGGAGCACTACTGATTGCTCCAAGTGCCAACGCACAACTACTGCCGCAATTCTCGCAGTATATGTTCAACGACTATATGCTGAACCCTGCCGTTGGCGGCACAAACGACTATTGGCAGATAAAGACGAACTATCGCTATCAGTTTGCCGGTATAAAAGACGCGCCGCAAACCTTTATGCTTGGCGGTTATGGCCCGCATAAAGTAATGCCGATGGGCTATGGCGGCTACATCTTCAACGATGTGACAGGTCCAATAGGCAATATGGGCGCCTACGGCTCGTACAGTTACAACTTGCGCATTACAGGCGACATCCGAATATCGGCAGGTTTGTTCCTTGGCATCGTTCAGCAAAAAGTCGATTTATCCGATGTCAATGAACTGAACGAAGGCGAAAACGGTTTCGAAAATACAGTGTATAAAAAGATGTACCCCGACGCGTCACTCGGCGTTTACCTATACACATCGCAGTACTACGCAGGTATCGCCTTCCACCATCTGTTCTTCAACAATCTGTCGCTACTCGATAAGTACGACGACGATTACCTTGTAAAAGACGGTCGCGTAAAACCGCACTTCTACATTCAAGGTGGTTACAAATACAACATAGACCGTAACTTCGACCTCGAACCATCAATCCTGATAAAAACCGTACCAAACTACGATTTTATGACCGACATCAACTGCCGTGTCATCTATCAAAAGATGGTGTGGGGCGGCTTGGGCTTCCGCTACAACTTCAAAAATCCTGAAGCCGTTATAGCTTTTGTAGGCTACAACTACAACGATATGATCAACATCGGCTACTCTTACGATGTTACAATATCGAAACTCAGCAACGCCAGCAACGGATCTCATGAAATAATGCTTGGTGTCAAATTCGAAGACATTCGCAAGTCAAAATCGAAGAGAAAAATTAGATAATTCAAAGAACATAGCTTTAATTTGCAACTGCTTTACAATCCACTTTGTAGGGCAGTTGTTTTTTTATAATGTTGAATCGGATAATCGGAAAAACAGTTAAATAAACGATGATTAGGCAGTTCACCAATTCACAAGTTCACCAATTAAGCGATAATATACCAATGAGACAGATAGTAGGAATAATAATTTTAGCGATAGTGTTTCAATGTTGCTCGCGCGAGCCGGGCAGCCGCTCTGAAATAGAGAAAAAAAAATTAATCCCTTTGCTTGTCGATATTCATCTAACCGATGCTTATTTGCAACATCGGGGTTTTAGACCCAATAAACAGACTCAACGCGATAAAATTGATAACGCTTACGGGTATATACTTGAAAAACACAATGTTACTCCAAATCAATTCCTTAACACAATGCAATATTACGGGCAACATACTAAGGAGTATGAAGACATTTATAACAAGGTGATCGAAATATTATCGAAATACGAAACCGAATGTATGACGAAAACCGATGACAAATCAACTAATCCAAAAGAAAAACCTCGCCGCGATAAAAACGACAATATATAAACCATCAACCGTCGGCGGTCAGCAATCGGCTTCAGTTCGCCGATTATCCGTCCCGATAACCATCGGGATACCGATTAGACATAAAAACACTATCTTCGCCAATAAAATAAAACACAATGGACGAGAGCTTCGATATACGGCAAAATGCCACCGTGATTTCAGATAAGGAGTACGAAAACAAATTACGCCCATTATCATTCTCCGATTTTAATGGACAACAACGTATTTTAGATAATCTGAAGGTATTTGTGGCCGCAGCCAAAATGCGAGGCGAGCCACTCGACCATTTGCTGCTCAACGGTCCTCCGGGGTTGGGCAAAACAACACTTGCCAACATTGTTGCTAACGAACTTGGTGTAGGTTTCAAAATAACCTCCGGCCCTGTGCTCGACAAGCCAGGCGACAGATCGGAAGAGCGTCGTGTAGGGAAAGAGTGT
>CALBPW010000049.1 GCA_937899145.1 uncultured Bacteroidota bacterium | reverse complement strand
TCTCAAAAGATATTAAAATACCAATTAAAAATATCACATCAAGATATGATGATATTAAGTTAAATATGTTTACAGAAGAACATAAAATTCAATATTTACATGATATTTATCGAAAAACCGACCGCCAATGCGCAATAGCATTTAATACAGAACTTGACACAGCATTCAAAATTCAACTTTTGATGGATTCAACTTATAACGATAATTGGTTTCTTGTTGAAGGCTCTCAACAAACAGATTCTGTGGTATTTTGGATTACAGATACAGTTCTTTTCAAAAAAGACACAATAAAAATGTCGGTTAGTTACACAATGTTTGATACAGTAAATTATGTTAAAACAGATACTTTAAATTTTATTTACGATTTTGCGCGAGCAGCAAAGGCTGAAAAAGAAAAAGAGAAAAAAGGAAAAGGAGGAAAACTTTTATCGAAAATAATTGGAGATGAAAACACTGATAATCAACCGGAAGAAGAAGTTAAAAAAGAATCGGAATTAAAAGTTACGCACAATATAAAACAAAAACACGACTTAAAGCAACCAATCGTTTTAACCGCCCGTTACCCAATTAAAAATCTGAATATCAATAGCATAAAACTTTCAAAGATAGAAGATGAAAATGAAACAAATGTCAAATTTGAAGTTGAAAAAGACTCAATTTCAGAACGGATTTTCCGTATAAATTTTGAAACCGAAGAAGCGGCAAATTATAGACTGATAGTGCCAGAAGGTTCATTTACAGACATTTATGGCAATATAAACGATTCATTAAAAACAACTTTCAGCACAAAAACACTTGATAATTATTGTAGCGTAATAATGAATATAAAAGGTGTTGAAAACCGCAGTATTGTTCAACTTTTAGATTCGAAAGAAAAGGTGCTTAAAGAGTTTAGTATTTCTGCTGACACAACATTGACAATTGAATATCTTAACGCAAGCACATATATATTCAAATTATTTTACGATGAAAATGGAAATGGTGTGTGGGACACAGGAAAATACAGCGAACACCGCCAACCAGAAAAAGTGTTTTATTATGGAGAAACAATTGAAGGAAAAGCAGGTTGGGATATGGAGTACACATGGATTGTAGAATGAAAAAAGCATCATTTATAATACTTATATTGTGTTGTTCAGTAAAAATTTCGACAGCACAAATCGAATATAATTATGGAAAATTCAGATCGGGCGAATTAATCAAACTTGATATTTATTACAACTGGGGATTTATTTGGTTGAATGCCGGTTGGGCAAAGTTTGAAATTAAGGACACAATATGGAATAACACACCCTCATTTCATTTTTACAGCACAGGAGCGACAAATCCGGGATACGATTGGTTTTTTAAAGTTCGTGATACATACGAGGCAATATCAGAACCCAACGAATACCGGCCTTATTGGTTTCGCTGCAACACACACGAAGGAAGCTATTGGGATAAAGAAGAAGCAACATTTAACTACACTGATAGCATAGCCATTACACATACAGAAAACGCAAAACGTCCGTTCAGCACCGACACAATAAAAATCAACTATCAGATAACAGATTTATTATCAGCTATATATGTCTGTCGTTCAGTAAATTTTTCAAAATTAAAAGTTGACGATAAAGTGCCAGTGCCAGTTGTGGTCAGCAACAAACTTTATAATCTGCATTTCAGATATTTAGGAAAAGAAACAATAGAAAACCGACAAAACGAGAAATTTGAATGCCGAAAATTTGCTGTAATGATGGTGAATGGTACAATATTTAGCGGAGGCGAGGATTTAGTAGCGTGGATAACCGATGATGACGAAAGTAAACCAATACTTGTTCAAGCCAAAATAGCAGTAGGTTCAATAAAAGCATATTTATCTGAATACAAAAAAGAAAAAAACTAAGTTTTCTGTGATGCTCAGGCAGGCATCTTATAGTTAATTATTCGGATTTATAGCCTATTTAAATTGAAACAACAATTATTTTACTATTCATAAAAACCACTTTTAATCTATAACTTTACTTGTTGAAATTTATATTGTTGACAAAATTTGGAAAATTTGTTTTTCTTTGCGCCGATTTTTAATCAAAAGAAATACTCTAATGCAAAAAAACCTTGTAATAGTGGAGTCTCCTGCCAAGGCAAAAACCATCGAAAAGTTTCTTGGGGCTGACTATAAAGTAACATCAAGTTATGGGCACATTCGCGATTTGGCAAAAAAAGGCTTTGGCATCGATATTGAACACCGGTACGAACCTGAATATGAAATATCGGCCGATAAGAAAAAACTGGTAACTGACCTGAAAAAGGCAGCAAAAGATGCTGAAATTGTATGGCTTGCATCCGATGAAGACCGCGAAGGAGAGGCAATTGCTTGGCACTTGTACGAAGTGCTTGGATTAAAAAACAAAGAAACTCGCCGCATCGTTTTTCATGAGATTACCAAAACGGCAATTTTACATGCCATCGAAAATCCACGCAATATTGATATTAACTTGGTTAATGCACAACAAGCCCGTCGCGTACTTGACCGCCTTGTTGGTTTTGAGTTGTCGCCGGTACTTTGGAAAAAAGTCAAACCATCACTTTCGGCAGGTCGTGTACAATCGGTAGCTGTCAGGCTGATAGTGGAACGAGAGCGCGAAATACTTGATTTCAAACCAGAATCATCGTTCAAAATACAAGGGGTTTTCAATGCTAATCCTAAATTAGCAACCGAATTAAAAGCCGAACTTAATCATAAATTTACTGCTGAGAAAGATGCGAAATCTTTCCTTGAACTTTGTAAATCAGCCGCATATACTGTTGCTGATATATCGCAACGCCCAACCAAACGCACTCCGCCGCCACCATTTACTACTTCAACATTGCAACAAGAAGCAAGTCGCAAGTTCGGTTTTTCAGTTTCACAAACGATGGCTTTGGCTCAACGACTTTACGAAGCTGGTAAAATAACTTACATGCGTACTGACTCTGTCAACCTTTCGGACGCAGCAGTTAGTGCCGCATCAAAAGAAATTAAGGAACAATTTGGTGAGCAATATCTGAAAGTGCGTCACTACAAAACGCAAACCAAAGGTGCGCAAGAGGCTCATGAGGCAATCCGCCCTTCGTACCTCGACAAACCGACAATAACAGGTAACGCCAACGAGAAAAAACTATACGAACTTATTTGGAAGCGCACCATCGCATCGCTTATGGCCGATGCCGAAATGGAAAAAACCACCATCAACCTGAATGTTTCTGACTCTAAATATCAGTTTGTCGCACAAGGTGAGGTAATTAAATTTGATGGTTTCCTAAAAGTTTATATTGAATCGACAGACGACGATGATGAAAATTCTGATAAGGCAATATTACCTAAACTATCTGTAGGTCAACAACTTAATTATAATACAATAACAGCAACTCAACGCTTCTCGCAACATCAACCACGATACACAGAGGCAACCCTTGTGCGCAAGTTGGAGGAATTAGGCATCGGACGGCCATCTACTTATGCTCCAACTATCTCCACAATTCAAAATCGTGAATATGTTGTTAAAGAAGACCGTGCCGGCAATGCTCGCAACTATCAACTCATTACACTTAAATCTGATAAAATAAAAACAGAACAAAAATCTGAAAATTACGGAGTTGAGAAAGGAAAATTATTTCCAACCGATATAGGTATGATTGTAAATGACTATTTGGTAGAAAATTTCCCATCAATTTTAGATTATAATTTTACAGCTCAAGTTGAAAAAGAATTTGACGACATTGCTGAAGGTAATGTAGTGTGGCAGAATATGATAGACGAATTTTATCATCCTTTTCACGACACAATAAATCATGCGCTTGAAGTAACAGGTCGCAAAAACGGAGAACGCTTAGTCGGTAGCGACCCCGAATCGGGAAAACCAATAATTGTAAAAATCGGTCGGTACGGACCGATGGCACAAATTGGCGACACCGAAGGTGATGAAAAACCTCGCTTTGCAGCTCTGCATCGCGACCAACATCTTGAAACAATCACACTCGACGAAGTTTTGGATTTGTTTAAATTACCTCGCGAACTGGGTGATTTTGAGGATAAAAAAGTAGTTGTAGCAATAGGCAGATTTGGTCCGTATGTACGCCACAACAACTCATTTTACTCGCTCAAGCGTAATGTTGACGACCCATACACCATCACTCTTGAGCGCGCCATCGAACTTATAAACGAAAAACGCGAAGCTGACAAAAACAAAGTCATCAATATTTTTGAAACCGCCGGCGGGCAAATGCAAGTGTTGAATGGCTTTTACGGACCATACATCGCCTACGACGGAAAAAATTATCGTATTGCGAAAGGTACTGATGCTAAATCACTTACGCAAGCCGATTGCGAAGAAATCATTAAAAAAAGTGTCGATAAACCAACTAAAAAACGCGCAAAAAAGGCATAATGGAAATAAATGAAGACATATTTCATTATTTCAATCGGCAACGACCTGAAAATCTGAACCAATTCAGCAATATTGAAAGTTTTTTAGGTGAGCAGCTATACTTGGAGCCATCGTTATCGGCACTCACAAATGCCAAAATAGCCATCATTGGCATCGATGAAACTCGCAATGCCTACCCAATGCCATATTTAGCCAAAGCCGACAATGTGCGCTATTGGCTATATCAGTTAAGTGCGTTTAACAATTTGCCAATCGTTGATTTGGGCAATCTGATTCTTGGCAACACCATTTCAGACACCTACAAAGCAGTTGAATACATTACAGAATCGCTTGTTGGTTGCGGAGTTATACCTATATATATATGTGGTTCGCACGATATTACACAAGCCATTGTCAACGGATTGCTACTTGTTCAACGAAAAACCGAAGTTGGAATAATAGATTCGCAATTTGATGTAATCAATTCAGAATCAACAAATTCGCGTTCATTTATAAATCAGATTTTAAAAACCTACAAGCATCGTACACTTATTAATATAATAGGGTATCAATCGTATTTCACATCAGCGAATCAGCATAAAACATTAAACAACAATAATATAGACACTTATCGTTTAGGATTAGTAAGGCAAAATATTGACAATATGGAGCCCGTATTGCGCGATTGTGATATGGTGTCTTTTGATGTTAATGCAATTCGCCAAACCGATATGCAAGCAGCACACCAGCCAAGTCCCAACGGATTTTATGCCGAAGAAGCTTGCCAATTAGCCACATTTGCAGGATTGTCTGACAAATCGAAACTATTCAGCATTTTTGAGTTAGTTTCAAAAAACACACCAATAGAAATGTCAGCACATTTAGCGGCGCAAGTGATTTGGCATTACATTTTTGGCGTTTCGCAGCGCAAAAACGACTATCCAATGTGCGATTTAGACGACTACAAAAAGATTTTTGTCAAAATAAACAACTTGGAAAACGACATAATCTTCTATCAAAATCCAAAAAATGACAGGTTTTGGATGGAAATTCCGCAAAAAAACAACGAAAATATTGCAATTGTGTCGTGTTCAAAAGCAGACTATGTACAACTTGTAAATAACAATATATCAGATAGGATAAATAGAATTTTACGACGATATTGTCCTTAAATATTGGCTACTCAGTAAATATTATTGTCAATTCGTCAACGCTAAATTTTGTTTGTTAATTTTTTGTTTACTTTTAGCACTATTCTTTTAGAGTAGTAACGGCTTTTATGAACTATAAACGTTTACTGACATTATTACTTTGCGCAATCACAATAGCGGCAACAGCTCAGACAGAGAATTTCTCAAGCCTGAACATGTTTAACTATATGTATTACAATCCGGGCTACGCAGGCGATGGCAACGAGATAGAAGCCCGCCTTTTCCATCGCAGCCAATGGATAGGATTTGATGGCGCGCCAGAAACACAAACATTTAGCGTTGATATGCCATTCAAATTATTTGGAATAAAAAATGGAGTCGGACTAACACTGCTTAACGATAAAATTGGTAATTTTCGCAACCAAGGACTGAATATTTCGTATGCTTACCGACGCGTTATGATGCAAGGAGAAGTTGGTTTTGGAGTAGGAGCAAGCATCACTAACCAGTCGTTTTCAGGCGAATGGATTTTTCCTGACGGCAGTTCAAACGACCCAATGGTTCCTCAAAACACCGAGGAAAAACCAATGTTCTTTGATATAAATTTAGGATTTTATTATAGTTCTGATAATGTGTATCTGAGTTGCTCAATGCGCAATTTGTTGCAAAGCGAAATAAAATACGACTCAAATACAGGAGGCGACTCAAAGCCATCGTACAATGCGCGGCAAGCCTTTATTGGGGCTGGCTACGAATATCAATTGGCCAACCCACTATTCACTTTAAAACCCAACTTGTTTATTGCAACCGATTTCGCATCAACAACATTCGCATTGTCAGGAATATTAAAATACAACGATAAATTTTATGGTGGAGTAGCCTACAAACCAATTGATGCAATCACATTTTTAGCAGGAATGTCGTTGCCATCAGGCATCGAAGTTGCTCTATCGTACGATATTACAACCAGTAGTATAATAAAATATAGTTCCGGTTCGTTAGAATTTATGCTCGGATATTCATTCAGTTTAGGCAGAGATAAAGACAATCATAAATATCGGAGCGTTAGATTCTTATAAAATTTTGGAAATTTAAAATTTTTATTGATTTTTAGTGTGTGAAAATAAATATAGTTGGAATATGAAAAAGTTAGCTTATTTAAGTGCAGTAATACTTATAGTTACAGGCTGCTCATCAGGAAGTAATGGAGAATTGGTAGGCGTGCAAGATAGAACGCCAAGCTACAGCAATCCACCTTATGGCATGGTATTAATACCTACAGGCAGCTACCGTATGGGTCCAAGCGATCAAGACGTTCCTTGGGCGACAACCGCACAATCAAAAACAGTTTCAGTACCTTCGTTTTGGATGGACGAAACCGAAATCACCAACAACGAGTATCGTCAATTTGTTTATTGGGTACGTGATTCAATGGCATACCGTTTATTAGGCGAACAAATTGACGCCTATTTTATTTCAGAAGACCAATATGGCGAGCCAATCGACCCACCATTCATCAATTGGGAAGAAGAAATTGATTGGGCAGGCGAAGAAGAAAAAACCATTTTGGAGGATTTATACTATCCTGAACATGAGCGCTTCTATCGCCGTCGCGATATTGACACCCGCAAGTTGATCTTCGATTATTTCTGGATTGACTACAAACAAGCTGCTCAAAAATATACTTTCGAGAATGAAAATCGCCGTCATTATAATTACAAAACAGGACAATACGATGGTGAAATTTATAACTTGGAAGGAAAACGCATTCCAATTAAAGACCGTTCATCGTTCATTATGCACGACAAAGTTGCAGTATATCCCGACACATTGTGTTGGATAAGCGACTTCTCATATTCGTACAACGAGCCTATGTCAAACATGTATTTCTGGCATCCGTCATTCGACAACTATCCAGTTGTTGGTGTTACTTGGAAGCAAGCAACCGCATTCTGCATTTGGCGCACAAACTTTTTGAACTCATATCTGCAAAGCCAAGGACAAGCATTTGAACAAGATTTTCGTTTGCCACTTGAAGGCGAATGGGAATACGCAGCACGCGGAGGAAACGATTTGGCACTATATCCTTGGGGCGGTCCTTACACTCGTAACGATAAAGGTTGTTTCTTAGCAAACTTCAAACCATTACGTGGCAATTACATTGGTGACGGTGGTTTATATACAGTTGAGGTTGCCATTTACGAAGCCAACGATTTCGGATTGTACGATATGGCTGGCAATGTTGCCGAATGGACAGCAAACGCATTCGATGAAAGTGAATATACCTTTAGTCACGACTTAAGCCCTGACTACAAACATAACGCTCTACCCGATGATTTGCCTGTAATGAAACGCAAAGTAGTTCGCGGAGGCTCGTGGAAAGATATTGCATATTATATGCAAAATGGCACACGCACATATGAATATCAAGATTCAGCGAAATCGTACATCGGATTCCGTTGCGTAAGGTCATATATGGGTGGAGTAGGAGCAACATCGAAGGTGTATTAATGTCTAACTTTGTATTAACTAAAAAACAGCTATAAATTATGATGAGTATTGCCGAATTAACCCAAAGTAAAGGCTACAAAAACTTTATGAAGTACGTGTATGGATGGGGAGCATCTATTGTACTTGTAGGAGCCTTGTTCAAAATACAGCACTATCCTGGTGCATCAATAATGTTGGTTGTAGGACTTATGACGGAGGCACTAATATTCTTCTTCTCTGCTTTTGAACCTTTGGCTGAGGAGTTAGATTGGACATTGGTATTCCCGCAATTAAGAGGTTTGGATTTAGATGATGACAACGAACCTCAATCAACGCGCGAGTTTGAACGATTAGCAGCACCAAAGAAAGCAGAAGGCAGAGTAGCCACTAATGAGGGAAACGCTTCTGCAGAAGCAGTTGCAACAGCGAGTAAATCACATGCTGCCACAGGCAAAGGAAACGTTGGAGGCGGTGGTGGTGTTGGTTATGTTGGCAGTGCATCGGCATTAGCAAAATTCGATGAGATGATTGATAAAGCTGAAATCACACCAGGAATGTTTGAAAAACTTGGAAAAGGATTGGCTAATCTGAATAAAACTATTGAAAACTTAGGTGAGACAGCAGATGTGGCTGGTGCAACCAAAACATTTGTTGAAAAAGTTAACGTTGCAGCCGATTCAGTAACAGGTTTAGGCGAAGCATATCAGAAATCAACAGAAGCATTATCGGCATCAGTTGGCGTTTTGTCAGAAACTTATGCAACAACAGCACAATCGTTTAACCAAACCAACAATCAAATTGCAGAGGCATACTCTAAATTTGCAGAGAAACTTACTGCCGAATTAAGTTCAGTTGACAGTTTAGGTGTTGATTATGCTCAAAAATTGAGCGGAGTTAATAAAAACCTATCAGCGTTAAATTCAGTTTACGAGTTGCAATTGCAAAACATGAACAAAGAGGTTGAAGCATCGAAAAAGTATTTTGACGGGCTAGATAGTATGATAGAAAGCATGGGCAAAACAGTTGACCATACTAAGAAATTGACCGAAGGAGTTCAACAATTAGAAAAGAATGTTGAGTCGTTGAACAATGTTTACGGCAATATGCTTTCTTCATTGAATATAAAATAATAAAAGACAGAGGATAGCTATGGGGCACGGAAAAGAAACGCCAAGGCAGCAAATGATAGGCTTGATGTACTTGTTTTTGACATGTATGTTGGCTTTGAACGTATCAAAAGACGTATTGGATTCTTTTGTGCTTGTAAGTGAAGGTTTGGAAAGAACTGTAAACAACTATAAAACAAAGAACCAGAAAGTTTACGATGAATTTGACAAGCAACTTACAATAAACGAAAACAAAGTCAGACCATGGAAAGACAAGGCGGACTCGTTTAAGGTACTGACAGACAGTCTATATAACGCCATTGAAAATTACAAAAAAGGATTCTTAACCTTAGCCGAGGGCAGTAATATTGAAAATGTCTATAAAGGAGACAGATATGTCCTTGACTCAATGACTTCAAAAGACAATATTGATTTTGGTGGGCAATATTTTATTTTGGAAGGGCGTGGTGAATTATTGAAAAGCAAAATCGACGAATATAGAGAAGCGGCTCTTGCATTAATTCCAGAAAGCGAGGCTAATATTGTTGATGGCATAAAAGCCACGTTAAATACAGAGTCGCATGTTGACAAAGAAGGTGCTGTTCACACATGGGCAATGCGCACATTTGAACACATTCCTGCAGTAGCTGATGTGGCAATGCTTGAGAAATTAAAAGTTGATATAAAAAACGTTGAGACAGATGTTATAAACTATTTGTTTAAACAAATTAGTGCGGGTGATTTCAAGTTTAACGCATTGTCAGCTACAGTAATTGCCAATTCAAATTATGTAATGCGTGGTAGCGACTATTCAGCAACAGTGTTTCTTGCTGCATTTGACTCCACACAAGCACCAGAGATATTGGTAGGCTCATACAAGAAGAATGGGGCTGACAATTATGAGATGGTAGGTGCTTATGAGACACTTAAAGTTGAGGGTGGTCGCGGTATATACAAGAAGCTTGCGTCATCGTTAGGTGAACGTAAATGGGGAGGTCTGATTCGTATTACCCGTCCGGACGGTACAATCTCATGTTATCCGTTTGAAGAGTCGTATCAAGTGGCAGAGCCAAGTTTGGTTATATCACCAACCAAGATGAATGTATTCTATTATGGTATTGACAACCCAGTATCAATATCGGTTCCGGGAGTACCATCAAACAAACTGAAGGTTAGCGTTCCGGGAGGTGGAGCAACCATAAAAGCAGTAGGAAACGGATACATGGTAAAACCAACGCAACGTTCGGGTACTGTAAAAATCGCAGTGGCTGCTGATATGAATGGAAAAGTGCAGAATATGGGCAGTATGGAATTCCGTTTAAAAACCATTCCAACACCAAAGGCAAAAGTAATGGGTAAAGAAAGTGGACAAATCAATAAATCGGTACTTAGTAGTGCTCCGGGTGTTACCGCCGTTTTGGAAGATTTTGCCTTCGACCTAAAATATAAAGTCACAAAATACACTGTTACTACTACCATCAATGGTATGACAACTGAAAAGCAAAAGAAAGGAAGTGATTTTGATACTGAAATACGCAACTTGATTAAAAACTTAAAAACAAACTCAAAACTGATTATTGAGGATATAGAAGCTGTTGGTCCTGATGGAACACCACGTTCTTTGTCACCAATAGTGTTTAAGGTTAAATAAAAAATTTTGTGCTATGAAAAAGTTATTTTTAATACCAGTTTTACTCTTCGGATTGCTATTTACTTGCAATACTACCGAGGCACAAGTTCTTGACGATATATATGAACCGGAGCACGTTCCAAGCCGTCGCCCTGTTCCTTATAAGTTTTTGCGCGAGGCTGATGCAATGTATAAGAAACGCGTATGGCGTGTTATTGACTTGCGAGAGAAAATCAATTTAAACTTGTATTATCCAACAGAGCCGATAGCGCATCGTATGAGCCTTATAGATTTGCTATTATGGGGCATTCCAAACGAAGGACTGACTGCTTATTCAGTTGATGATGACCGTTTTACACAACCGTTGAGCCGCACACAAGTTGAGGCTAACTTAGGTGCAGGAGACGAAAATGTTACCTACCAAGATGAAAATGGAGATGAGCAGACACAAACTGTGCATAAAGATGTTACAAGTTCTGAAGTTAAACAATATTGGCTGAAAGAAGACTGGTTCTTTGATCGCCAACATTCGACAATGGAAGTGAGAATTATTGGTTTATGCCCAATCCGGTTTTATGTTAAAGGAGATGGTGGCGAAGACGGAGCCGAAGTCCGTAAATCGATGGTATTTTGGATTTACTTCCCTGAGGTTCGTCGTATTTTAGCTAATCACGAAGTGTTCAACAATGGGAATGATGCTGAACGCCGCACATTTGATGATATTTTCTTCAAACGTTGGTTTAATAGTTATATAATCAAGGTTTCGAACGTTTACGATG
>CALBPW010000048.1 GCA_937899145.1 uncultured Bacteroidota bacterium | reverse complement strand
GTGTGGTTACACCAACAAACGGTTGTGAGGCAGATATAAGTTCGGATATTCAAGTGCAAGTGTATTCAGAACTTAAGCCATCTGTTATAGTTGATAATCAGGAAGTTTGCTATGGTGATGATGCCTTCGAATTACACGAAAGCCGCAATACACAAGGCGGTTCGGGACAATATACCTATCAATGGCAATCGTCAGCCAATACAAAAGACTGGGAATCAATAGATAAAGCCACATCAGCAGTGTATCAGCCCAAACAGATGACCGCATCAACATATTTCAGAATTGAATCGGCCAACCTTTGTGGGCAAGTGGTTTCCAACACTGTTTTTGTGCTTGTCAATCCGCTGCCCGAACCACAGGCAATCTCTGGTAGTGAAACAGTATGTGCCAACAGTTTCGAGAACTACTCGGTTGAACATTTGAACAACGGATTCAGTTATCTGTGGATGCTTGAAAACGCTTTTGGCGCGATTCAGACCGAAACAGAAGATACCACAAACATCGAAGTCCTTTGGAATGCGGCTGGTAATGCAGATGCTGTGAACCTACTGGTTACCAATCTTGTAACAGGCTGTCAATTCACCAATACTCTGCCAGTGGAGATTAAGAATGAAACAGCACCCGACCGCACAATAATTGTTCGCAAACCCAATAGCAACATTTTGGTTTGCAAGGCTGACAATGACGAATATCTATACCGTTGGGGTTTTACCGATAGAGCCACAGGCGAACGTGCCGAAATAGAAAATGCCGACCGCCGCTATGTGATGCTTCCTCATAATTACGACAATAGCAAATATGAATATTGGATTGACATCTACACCAATGAAAAATCGGTCTGCCACAACCTGACAACCCACACCGCCGCCGACAACAGCCAAATTGTTATGCCCGCTTCCAATGTGGCAGTGTCAACATTGTCGGAGTCAACAATATCGGTGCGCATTGCAAATCCCGACAACGAAGATGCTGTTTGCCGTGTTTACACACTACAAGGAGTACTGGTGCGTGAGTCGGATTTCGGGAACGCCGCTGACATAAATAGCGAAATCAGCGGTTGCCAACCCAACACCGCCTATTTGGTGCAAGTGAAAGTCGGCGACAAAGTGTCAACATTTAAAACGATTGTAAAATGAAGGCACTCAAACATATACTGGCAATTTTGGCAATAATGGCGATTGTTGGCGCAAACGCACAGCAAATTACCCCCATACAATTGAAAAAAACGCGGTTGGCAGTATATGAATGGCTGCGGAATTACGATAACGCCTTGAGTATGTACGACCGCCGCAATGCCAAAGGCAAGTTTTTGGAATTGTTTGCCGACTCTTCGGCAATGGTGGTAAATGATATAGTAAGCCTACCCGGTTTCGATTTCAACAAACAATCCACCAGTGCAGCCACATACGCACGATTGCTCACAAGCGACAACAACTATAACATCATCTTCAAAATTGACGACGCAACACTGAAAAGCGAGCGCATAAGCGGCGATAAAGTGCTGTACGAGATTGAGTTGGAAAAGACTTTCAGCGCCAAGCAGAAGAATGCTGACAAAAGCGAC
Organism: uncultured Bacteroidota bacterium; assembly: GCA_937899145.1. GTDB lineage: Bacteria > Bacteroidota > Bacteroidia > Bacteroidales > SZUA-534 > RUG13583. The sequence goes on along the minus strand of CALBPW010000048.1, from coordinate 541 downwards.
CGATATGAATATCCCGAACGGACACAGAAGCAAACCGTCAGTCTTGAATGTGCGTTTGGCGATGAACAACCCGACGCAAAAGCAACGGCTATAACCGCCAAACCAATATCGGAATTTGTGGTTCTGCACCAACCATCTGTGCCTTACAACAGATACACAACCGAGAATAAGCTGAATGCTGAAGCCGAGCAAATGAACGATACGTGCCGGCCAATAGTTAAATATCAGTATAAACAGTCGGGCAAAATTGATGATGCGAAAATGCGCGAACTGCGGTCCGACACTGCCAAATGGGCGGCTTTCGCCAACGCAAGTATTGGTCTTGCGGCAATGGGCGGATTACAGAACACCAAACAATCTGACCTCAACACACACGTTGGCTTGAGTTGGGTGGTTGGCGGTGGCGTTTACAGACAAATCGCCTTACGAGGTGACATTAGACTTGGTGCCGATATAGGAATAGAATTGAGTGGCTCAACTTTCAAAATAAAAGGCAGCAACACCGACCGTTACAATGCCGTTGATGCCGATGGCGGTCCGT
>CALBPW010000047.1 GCA_937899145.1 uncultured Bacteroidota bacterium | reverse complement strand
ATTTAATGTAGCCGAATCGTTGTTATGATTCATATCGGCATTGACGCGCACAAAGAAGTGCAGATTTTGCGGGCCGCTAATTGCCAATTCGGGTACTTGCTTGAGCGCGTATTCAAACGAGGCTCCCGCAGCCATATCTTCCGCCATAATTGTATCCTCTGTGTAGGTGTACAGATTGGTGTCGGCATCAAAACAGGTGTAGCAAATTGATATTTTTTCGCCTGCCGACACTTCAACACCGGCAGCATTTTTGATTGTTACGGTAACAACCTCTGGTTGTTTGCTGATGCAATATTGCGCATCTCCAAACTCAGGCTTGCCTTCATTAGCTCGCGTAAATTCTTGCGGTGTTTCGTTCTCATCTTCCGCATCAAACTTGAAAGCCACTTTATCAATTCCGATATTTGATTCTGATTTTATGATTCTGATAGTATCGTACGCCTTGCAATTTTCTGAATTAGTAACAGTTATGGTGTATTCGTAATAGAATCCTTTTTCTTTATCTTCGGGAAAATCGGGCAGTTTATCGTTATCTTTAATGCCAATCCAACGTTCGGCAGATGAGTGTGGTGCAGGTTGATAGATGTCAGTATGGTTGGCGATTTCTAAGCCGTCGGCATCTAAGTATGGTTCCCATAAGTACGATGTGAACCAATTGTCGTCAGATGTTTTTCCACCAAAAATATTAATCGAACCTGGGGTTAATGTGCCTCTATCCGCACCTAATGTATAGGCAGGTTCGCCCAATACCATTGCTGTTGCTTTGGTGGTGTCGTTACTTGCGGCATCTAAAGCCGAAAATAGCAGAGTGTCGCCTATCAGACTTGTGTAGGCTACCATTGCGTAGCTTTTTTTGTTCCACATATTCACTGTTTGTGTGAATGTGAAATCGCGCATTCCGCCAACTTCGATAGTATCGGTTTCGGCAATCAGGAAGGTGTCGGTAAGTGTACGGGTATTGTTGATGGTTACGGTTGCAAACAAGCTGTCGGCGCTTGTCAGACCTCGTATGCCATAGTTTTCAACACTAATAGTTATTGGTTGTTCTTCAAGCAGATAACAAGACGATACAGGAGAAACAATAGCAGCAACGCCAGCATCGGCTGGAGCTTCGTAAAGTTGGATATCACTTATCGCATAGCCATTTGCGCAAGTTGAATTTTCACTTGATTTGAACAGGAAGCGTAGTTTCACAGAACTTTGACCGGATAAAGCGTCGGGTAGTAATTGTTGAATGAAAGTTGTGCTAAAACTGCCACTCCAGCCCGCTGTACCAAGTGCTTCAATATTAGAAGAATTATACCAGCTAAGCCGCGGATAGCTTGTGCCGTAAGGAATAAGCGTCCACTCTGAGCCATTGTCGGTTGAGTAGTAAACGGCTAAGCCGTCGGTGCTGGCGGCTGCGGCGCTTAGGTTGAAACTTATCATTGGTTTTTGCACATTGCTAAAATTGAAGCATGGGCTTTCTAACCAAGCCGAATCGTCTGCCACATAATCGCTTCCGCCATTTGTAGCCCAATATTTTTTACCATCAATAGAGCTGTACTTCCACGTGTTGTTTTTGCCGCCGCCAAACCAAAAACCATCACCAGAGTTTTTATTTAAAGTGTCGGCAGGTGTAAAGTTTTGCGAGTATGGCAAGTCGAGATAAGGTTGCGTTCTGAATGTTTTTGTAACCTCATCGTTACGGCTGTCTTCGTCTTCGTCAAGTGTTATTTTTGTCGTTATAGTATGTGAGCCCCATGTCAGGTAGGTTTTTGTATCGAAAACATATTCACGCACTTCGTCGCGAGCCATTCCGCCCGATATTGTTTCCGAAACCCAATCACGGTCATCAATTTTGTATTTGACGGTAAACGGGATTGTAATGTCGTTGAAGCCTGCATTTCTGATTTTTATGCTGACAAGAGCAGAGTCGGTACAATCAGTGGTATATGGGCTGATTATTGAGTCGATGGCAGCATCGGCATAGACGAATGTGCCTACAAGAGCAAAGTCGTCGATGTTCCAGCCGCTGTATTGCAGTTGGCTTGGTGTTGGGCCAAGTGAGAATTGCACATTGATAGAGTCGCTCCGGTCGGCATATTTACTGATGTTCAGTTTTTGAAAAGCCCAACTACTCTCTTGCATGATTGCTGTTGTTCGCCATGCGTCAGCCCAAGCAGTTCCGCCGTTAAGACTATAAGACACAAATGCTGAATCGCCTGTGTTACTATTGAGCCAGCGGTAAAACAAAATGTTTATATCACGATAGTAATATCCGTTAAAAATTGAGGTTGTTGCCGAATAGGCCCGGCTGCCGATATTTTTCTCGTAATTACCTGCGGAGTGGGTTTCTGTGCCAATTCCTGTAATATCGGTTCCTATTATGCGGCTTCCGCTTCGAGCGTAATGAGCATCTCTGTTACCGCCATTAGTGCCGCCAAGACCTTGTGCTACAGCTCGTTCAAATTCGCCTTCAAATTGCCAGCAGGCATTTTCTGCCTCAAAGTCATCGAAGAAGATCGATTCGTTGATAAGCCGGGAGCCTGTTGGCGACAGAGTGTCGGTCGGATAAGTTGCGCCACCTATATCAATGGTGTTTGGTTCAATCATTAAATCGACAACATTATTTTTCAATCGGTGTTCGCCATCTTCATTTTTAACATCACAAGCAATCCAAATATAGGCGCTGCCAAGTGGCAAATCGTAGTTGATATTTTTAAATGTGGCTTTCCCGTTTGATATAGAAGCTGTTGCCAATTTATATTCAGGTTGAGGGCGAAATTCTTCATACTCTGAATAAAAGAGTTTAAGTCCGTTTTCTGATATTGAGTTGCTGGCGTCTTGCAATGCTGTTACGGTAAGAGAGTTGAGCAGTAATGTTCCATTATTGCCTAATACGGGGATGCGCAGCAGCATCAACGGATTGTCAGTTGAACTTGTTGGCAGCATATCAGTACTTGGCTGCGAGGCATAAATTTGCTCTACGTGTTTGTTACTAACAAGTGTTTCTTTAATTTTAATATTATCTATACAGATGCCGTGCCCAATGGAGTGGGTTTTTCCCAAAAATGCTATTTGCACATTCGTGTTTCCACAAATTTCCTCAGGCAGATATATTGAATCGCACCGCCATGGGGTAACATCGTTGGTTGCGTCTTTGTACTCGCGATATTCAACCCAATCAGATGTTGATGAAAGACGATAGCAAAATGTGAATTCGTAATTATCTGTGATTAGCTCTTCCGTATTATCTTCCGCGCCCATTTGGTCTTCGTACAACGAGTACCAAAATGTAAGCAAAGGTTTTTTCACTCCGCTAAAGTCAATATTTGGGCTTATAAGATAAGTAGCGTATGTGTATTGCACCGATGAAATGTAAAAAAAAGCATTTTTCCCGCCCGATTGAGCCGATGCAGGCTTTGCCTCTTCAACTTCGCCCGTTGGCTTATAACCGCCATTCCGTGCTTTCCACTCATACGCGGGTGAGCCAACATACACTTGCGTCCATTTGTTTAAGCCATTTTCAAAGTCCTCTTCAAAAACACTATCGGTTGACGCTTTTTCTTGCCCCCAAGTGTTACCAATAGCCAATGCCAGTAATATGGCCGCAAGTTGCTTAAACACAAATATACAAGTCACCTTTTTTGTTGTAACATTCTGACTATCAACACTTTGCATAATTTATGTATTTTTTCGCATTTTGGTTTAACTTACGTTTTTATAATTGACAAAGATACAAATCTAATGTTGAAAAAGAATTGGTTTTAACTGACATTCGGCAATTCAACTTATGCACTCAGATTGTGTTGAATAGGCCTACTCATATCCACCAAACTGCTATCCTTTCAAACTTCTGAATTTTTTTGTTGCCAAATTCGCCGATATTTGATTGCTTTGTATTTCTAATCGGATTATAATTTTGATTGACTTGAATTTTTACCAATTTTAAAGTCGGTATTTATTGTTAATATTCGTGTTATGTCGATAAAAATAACCTACAAAGCACTGCCCATTGTGGCTTACGCTTTCTTGTTCTACTTTTTATTTTTTATTGTTAATCCGCTGTGTTATAGCATTTTCCAACAACCCGCATTTGTTGTTACCGCCAATTTTTTTCAAACAACAATCGCCAAACCCGGTGGATTGGCAGAGTATCTGTCAACTTTTGTTGAACAATTTACAATGTTTCGGTTTTGGGGAGCTTTGTTTTTAGTCGCTGAGATTTTCTTAATAGCTTGGCTTACAAACCGTTTTGTACGGAAAGCAATTGTCGATAATCAACATTTACAAATGCTGTCGCACATCTTGGCTGTGGCTTTTGCCTGCATAATTTACATTGATGTCAAATACGCTCTTGCAATAAACATGAAGGCATTATTGTTAATTGCCGCACTCAATATCCATCAGTTTTTCAGCAAATACGATTGGCAGAAATATATTATTCCACTACTTGCTATTGCTGTATATATGGCGTGTGGGCCAGTGCCATTATACACTTACTCACTATGTTGCGTTGTGCTATATTTTGTCAATCAAGACAAACCTCAACTCATAAATATGGTATCGGTTTTGGCTGTGTCAGCCATTGTACCGTTTTTAGTGTTTAAATTCATATTGCCAATAAGTTCCGCATCAGCCTTCTATCTTATTGTACCACAAAAATTCATGTACACATCGTTCAATTTTCATTACTCACAGATACTAATGTTTTTGTTTGCAATATTGGCAATGGCAGCAGGATTTGCAATCACACGCGCAAAACCCGTCAAACGCCCTATATTGCTCACTTTTTCGGTTATTGTCATAATTGCCGTTGGCTCCTGTTTATTAACCAAAAAACACGACAATTTTACTGAACGTGTCGCCACCAAAATGCAAGTAGCAGCCTATTATAACAATTGGGATAAAGTGCTTGAATACGCCAACCGCGACAAGCTAATCCGCGACCGCAGCAAGTATGAACGTTACGTCAATTACTATTACGACATGGCTTTGGCGGCAAAACACCAACTGCCCGAAAAAATGCTCACATCGCCACATCTGCTTGGTGTTCAAGCGCTTTTTGTTAACGACCCTATAGCCACTGTTGTTTGCTTGCCGGCCGCCATGCAATACAAGCAAGTAGGCTTCATTACCAATGCCTTACACTACGCTTTCGAGGCGCAAACAACTTACACATCAAGTCATTACGTAATGCGTTATGTTATTGATTGTATGCTAATTATAGGCGATTATCAGAATGCTGAAATCTTCTTAAACAAATATTCCGATGTGATGTTCTCAAAAAAATATGTCAACGACAGACGGCAATTCTTGGCTGGCAACCCGAATACAGAACTAAAGGAATCTGAATGCGAGCGGCTGCGCCAAAAGCACCCCAAAGTTGATTTCTACATGGGTAGCGCGCAATACGATATGCTGCAAGTTCTGAACACCGATTCCACCAACTACATCGCCAACCAATATCTGCTAACAAGCGCACTCCTAAAAAACGATATGGAGACATTTGTAAATCTCATATTATTAGGCGTTTGCAAAATCAACACTGACAATATGCCCAAACTATATCAAGAGGCCGTTTTGCTCTATTGGGCTACGGCCGAAAATGTTAAGCCCGAAACAAACAGATTTAAAGTATCACCATTTTTAAAAGAATCGTTTAGCGAGTTTACAAAGATAATGTCTTCAAAATCAACTAATAAGAAAGCCGAGGTTGCACGTCGTTTTCCTAATTCATACTGGAAATACTACTATTTCGACAATTAATAAGAATAAATGTGATTTTAACCAGTTACTTGAATTGATAACTACCTGAGTCATCTTTGGTACATCACCCATAGTATCATAAATTTCACTGAATTTAGGTACTACATATACCATGATAAAAATTAATACAACGAATGCAAAAATAAATACAACTGTAGGATAAGTTAAAGCACTAACCATCTCTTTATGAGCATTTTCTTTTTCTGTAAAGTAATTTACCATATCATCCAATGCTTCAGGTAACTCACCGGTTAACTCTGATGATTTAACCATGTTTATTAAAATTGGTGGGAACGAATTACCTTGGTTCTCCATAGCTTTTGAGAAGCTATCACCCATTGTTAAATCATACATCATAGCTCTAAACATTCTTTTATAGTTCTTATTTTTAAATTGTTTTGTTAAGATATTTAAAGCTTCAACCAAAGGTATACCAGCTTTAACATAAGTAGATAACTGTGTTAAGAAGAAGATTAAGTCTTTTTGTTTTAACTTACATCCATTTCCATTAACACTACTATACATTTTTTGAATCCATTTATTTGTTCTAATACTATAAACGGTCATGCCCTCACTAAGTAAGAATGAGTGAACTTCTAATTTTGAGTAAGCAGCAAAGTAACCTTTAACCATTTTGCCTTCAGCTGTCTTTCCTGTATACTCCCACATTACTTTCTTCTCTTCTTTTTTAGCATCTTCACCGTTAACATCAATTAACATAGCTTGACGGTTAAGTTCTTTTTCTTTCTTAGCTTGTTTTGCTAACTGAGAATCAGAAATGGACTTTTTAATCTTTTTAATACTTTCACTAGGTATAGCAATAAGTGATTCAATCGCATCACTTATCTTGTCGCCTAATGTCTTATTCTCTTGAGCTAAGAATTCTTCACTCTTATAGAACAATGGATCAGCTTTCATTTTTTCTTCACGAATCTTAGCTTCCTTACTTTTTTCTGCTTCCTTTTTCTTAGCTTCGGCTTCATTATTAGCTTTTACAATGTCTATTTCAGCCTGTTCTTCTGGTGATAGGCTTTTTATTTCAACCTTATCATCATTATTCATTACTTCATTAATACGCATTAATTCTGAATTGTCAGATTGAACAGGTTCCGAATTTATTTCTTGATTTAATCCTTGAAGAGGATCCTGCATAATTGCTTGAGCTTGATTTTTTTCAGCTTCTTTTGCTTGCTTTTCAGCCAGATCGGAAGAGCGTCGTGTAGGGAAAGAGTG
>CALBPW010000046.1 GCA_937899145.1 uncultured Bacteroidota bacterium | reverse complement strand
CCCTGCAATTCGCGCGCGGTGGCGTAAATGGTTTCGTTCTCGTCGCTGATGTAGGCTTTGAGTGCCTTTTTCATTGTGGCTGCCTCGTTTGAATCGCTGCCTTTGAAATTGTATTTCATCAGCTTTTCATAGAGGGCTTTGGCTTCTTTCTTCTTGTTGTCCTTACCAATGAGGCTTACAAACATTCGCGATATATTGGAAATTTCCGACACGTTTTGTTTTGCAAGAATCTTACGCAACTCGTCGGCGTGGGTAATACTCACCTCACCGTCAGCACGGCTGTTGACAAGTTTAATAAGGCTGTCTTGAATAGCGTTGATTTCCTTTGCATAGCGGCTTGTCTTGCGGATTTGCTTATTGATAATCATCTTTTGCAAAGCCGCGAGGCAGAGGCGCGGCTCGTTGCCGAGTCTGCTCACTTTTTTGCCGTCCATTGCAAGGTAGCGTTTGATTATTTTGAGTTCAGCCGATAGTTCAGGCACAAGTTCGCCTGTGGTTACGGAAGTGCGCGGGGCGCGTGTGCGCGACAGGTCGCTCTCTTTAACAAGCGATTGGCGGTTTGAACCCACATACTCAATGTGGTAGAGCCAGCCGCGCTCATCGTCGTAGTTAAGACGCTCGCTGATAATGCCAGCCTGCTCGGTTGAGTTGTCAATCACCCAAGCTCCGGTTTTGAATAGGGCTTTTGGGGCTTTCTTGCCCGATTTTTTGGTTTTCGGGGCTGATTCGTTTTTTTTTCTCTTTTTTAGTGTCAGTTTCCGGCTCGTCTTTTTTTGGTTCGGGCTGTGGCTGCGGCTCGTCCTGTTCAGATTCGTCTTGTTCAGGTTCTTCCTTTTTTGGTTCGGGTGTCGGCTCGTCTTTTTTGCTGTTTTTTTCGATGTAGGCGTTAGCCTTTTCAACAAACAAATCAATAAACTCGTCGATTTCCGAATCATTGCCGTAAAGGTCAACCATTTCTTCTACTTCATCTTTGTAGAATTTCATCAGTTCGTTGGAGAGTTCAACTTTGTTGATTTCCTCTGCCAGATTTTTTGCTGTTAGTTTCATTTTTAAAAGGTTTTTATTAACACTTGAATTTTCTATGGTTCAATTTTATTTTGACGTTTCATTTTCTTTTTCTATATTTGCCGTGTTGGAAAAGTCTTTTTCCGAAAACATAGAGTTGGCTGATATAAAGGCAAACAATTGGAGTTTGCGGTTCACTGTCAGCCAGCTTTTTGTTTTTTCAGAGTTGTAGTAAAAGATTTTGAAAGTAGCCGATGCCGCTTTTATTTTCTCTTCAATTTTGGAGTTCTCTTGTGAATAAACACTTGCAATTAGATTATATCTTCCATATTTTCCTAATTTCATTTTTCGGTCGATATTGATAACAGCAAACATTTGCCGCCCTGCACGTGGTATTTCAATGAAAACAAGCCTTGAATCGCTTGTATTTCCTTGCATCACAAGTATCGGGTCTTGTATCAACTGTGGCAATCGCAAAACTTCAATAGGCGTAAGGTCGTGCGCATCGTCTTGCTTGCCTGCCTTTTGCCCCAAAATCTTCTTCATTCCGCTTTGGGTAATGACTATTTCAACCGTTCTGTCAAGTCCGCACGCTTCAAGAATGTTGTTTGCGTAACCGCACGAAAAATATTCATCTTCGTTATTCAAAGTATAACCTTTCAGTACAAACTCATTGAGTTTGTCGGCAAAATCCTCATCTATACCGCCAATGCCGTCAACACTCCCCATTCCCATCAGTTTCAGTTTTGCCATTTTCGCTCTGACTTTGGCTTTGGCAAGGCGCAGGCGTTCGGTTTTATTGTCGGGGTCGCTAACGGCT
>CALBPW010000045.1 GCA_937899145.1 uncultured Bacteroidota bacterium | reverse complement strand
GTGTGCTCTTCCGATCTTGACAAGCAGCAAATGCTTTGCCGATGTAAATTCGGCAAAGCATTTTGATATCAATTTTGTTTGCATTTTTATTAACATTAATAAGTTGTTTTTTGTTGAGTTGTTAGTTTGTGCTGCTTGTTTATCTGCGATTTAACTTTTTATATATCAATTTTTTATTCTATTTTATATTTTCTGCTTTTTGTTCAGCCTCTTTGTTGATTTTATCAGCTTTTTGCTCGGCCGTTGAAACTATTTTATCGCCTTGCTTTTTCGCTTCAGATACCAATTTGTCGGCTTGCGAGTTGGCATTTGACAATATTTTGTCAGATTCTTTTTGAGCGTTCTTTTTTAGTTCGTCTGCTGTTTTTTTTGCGGCAATTTTTGCAACCGGGTCTTTAGCTTTGGCAACATGTTCGTCGGCTTGTTTTGATGCCTCGGCAAGTGCTTTATCCGATGCTTCTTTTGCTTCTGCTTTTAGTTTGTCGCTCTCTTTTTGTGCCGAGTTTACAAGCGAGTCGCGTGTTTTTTTGGCGGCAGCTATTACTTCGTCGGCTTTCTTTTTGGCTTCGGCTATCTGTTTTTTAGCTTCGTCAGACAGTTGAGTTTTCGCTTCGGTTATTTTTTCGTTGACAACATCTTTTAAAATGTCGGTGGCCGAGGTGTGGAACCCGGTTATTTTAGGGTCGGTAACAGAGCCTCCAATGGTTGCAAATACTTTTATGTTGCCGCTTTTGTCCGATTTTACAGCTTTTCCAAGCAAATCGTTAGCGTATGTTTCAACAAGTGTTATGCCGAAGTCGAAATCGAGCGATTGGTCTAAGCCAAGTTTTCCGCCAAATGATGCGTCTTGACCATTCATTTTGAAGGCTGTGGTATCAACTAACACATCGCCATCAACTATTTTAAATCCGATGTTTAGGTTTTTGAGTTCAGGATTGGCAAGTTTGTTGTTTTTGGTTGTCTCACCAAGCATACTGAATAGTTTTGAGCCTTTTATTGCTATCGAGTTGGTAATCAATCTGCCATCGCCATTTACGGTTTTTAGTTCGGGCGAAAGTGTGTTGTCCATATACGATTTAAAGTTGACTTTTGCCGACACGTTGCCGTAGCAATTCGTAGCTATTGGAGCTAAATTTTCAACGGTGTTGAAGGTTTTTACAGTTTTTTGGATATCAACCTGATTTAAATCCAATTTCAAATCAACCATTGGGTGTTTGGCGTTGCTTCCGTCGTATAAACCATCGGCAGCGACTTTCCCGCCCAAAGTGGATAGTTTTAATCCGTTGAGGTATGCGATTCCGTTTTTAAGTCCGATTTTTCCTGCCAAGTTGTCAATCACGATGCTGTCGTATAAGATTTTTCCGATAGAGGTGTTTAGTGTGAAATCGATATTTTTCGGAATTTCAGGAGCTTCGGTTGCTGTTGTGTCAGTTTCTTCAACTTCGGCTTCGGCAGCCGAATGGTCGTATGAGAAGATGTCGTTTACATCAATCAATTTACTATTGTAGTTGAACGATGCTTTTAGTGTGCTATCGGCAAAAACATATTGGAATATGTTGTCAATCTTACCATTTAGGTTGAAGTCAGATTTGCCAAACTTCATGTTGAAAGTCTCTAAAGTGCCCGTTTTTGGCGATATTGTAAGATGTGCTTTGCTGATGTCGATAGGCGGCAGGTTTGTAAGTTGGGTGTTGAAGTTGGCTATTGAGATGTCGCCATTTGCCTTGAATTTGTTGTATTCACCATTGTCTAAATACGAAAGTTTTCCTGCAAAGCTCAACATCGCTTTAACCATACCTTTCAGTGTCATGTCTTCTAACGGCACAACGTCGGCGATTGATGACAACTCAATGGCTGCGTTTAAATTGCCATCTAAATCAATGTCGTTTGCCGATGTTTGTACTTTTAGTTTTGCGTCTATCGGGTTGTCGGCAATGTTGAGGTGTATTTTTTGTGCATCAACATTGATGCTGTCGATATTTCCGGAACATGCTACTTTTACATCGATGTTGATATTTTCGACTGATTTTGGCAAGTCGGGATATTGGAATCGTGCGTTATCGACTAAAAGATTGAGCCAAAATTCAGGGAATGATATGGCGTTAAATGTGCCTTTTGCACCGCCTTCAAATTTGAATGCGCCGCCTGTTTTCACGCCTTCAAGGTCTTTTGCGTAATTGGCGGGAACCATACTTAAGATGCTTCTGAAATCGGTATCATCGGCGCCAAATGTCAGATCCATTTGAATGTTGGTGTCGGGCATTGCAAGCCAGCCGTCGAGTTTAAGTCCGAGTTCGTTTATTTTGAAAAGATTCTCTTTGAATCCGAATCGCATGGTTTCTAAGTTGGCTTCGATGTCTGATTTTATGCTGACAGCCGCGTCGTTGACGTATGCAATTGTGCCCATTCCGACGTTAACTTTGGCAATATCCAGAAGCATTGATATAACCGATTCGGTGTCGCTTAAATCGCCGCTTAGTTTGAAATTCAAATCGTCTATTGTTGCATAAATGTCGGCGGCACTATCGGCATACAAAACTTTCATATTGTCGATTTCTAATCGTTTTAGTGCTAATGCAAACGACGAGGCGGGGAGTGTGTCTGCCTCTTCTTCTACAATTTCGGTAGTGTCGGCTTTTACAATATCGTAGTTTGGTTTTCCGTCGCTCAAAACTATTACGTTAAATCTCGGATTTTCTAATAAAACCGATTTCACTTTTATTTTATCACCCAAAAGCGACATGACATTTACTGTTGCTTCTAACTTGTCGAAGGCCGCAAGAGTGTCGTTCGAAAATTCGCCAACGCCTTTTAAGTAAACGTTCTTAATTTTGATTGTTGCATCGGGAAAGTGCTTAAATAAGTTTATATTCAAGCCTTTAACTCCAATTTCGGCATTCACATAATTCTGTGCAAGTTGACAACCATAATTTAGCAATTTGTCAGAAAAGAATAGTGGTATTATAATCATAAGTGCAACTATGGCAATCACAATAATACCAAGGATTTTGAATAGTTTTTTCATAGTCTTTTTATTTTGAGAAACAATTAGAAATTTATTTTAACACAAATCTATATTAATAAATTGTATTGGCAATTTTAAATTTAGTAAGTGTACAATTTAACTTTTTGCACTTCCCAACTCTCGTCGCTTATGGCAAGATGCCGTCCTTGGTGGTCTTCGTCGCCATTGAGCCGGCGTCCCAAAATTTCTTTGCCGTTTTTGTATTTTACCTCGTCAATGCTGATGATTCCTGCTTTCCGATTTTTAATTAAAGGTTTGAATGTTAATACGATACCAGTTCCGGCAACTATGTATTCGCCATCGTTAGGCGATATTATCACGGCTCCGCCCATATTCCAAGTGCCGTTGTTTTTGTTAGACGCCCAACTTAGTGTGTTGTAATGTTTTGCAATTAACTGATAACCGCCAAATTGTAAAGTGTCGCTTGGTTTTTCTTTATCTAACAGAATGCCTGTCATTTTTTCAGTTCCACGATATTTGTTAAGTAGTGGAGTTATTGATGAAATCAGATTGTAGCATTTTGCGATTTCTTCATTTTCAGGATTATTTTTATCTCGTGGATTTTCGATTGAGAATGGGCTGAACCCCAGAGCGTGCAGTTTTCCGAAAGCGTATAATGCTTTTGCGCCAACCGTTGCATCAAACTGATGTTCAGGGATAAAGACGGGATTGTCGGTGCGGAAATATGGCGAAGTCCAGTAGTCAAATTCGCTAAAATAGATGTCAGGCGAAAGCATATCGAGCGTTGGTGCGCCCGCTTTCCAAATGTCAATTAAATTTGGGATTGGTCCGCTCGATGGGTACTCGCCCGGCAGCTTGCCTGCACGGTTGAGTGCTGCATTTACGTACATTGGCAGGTTGTAAACTGCTTTGCCGGCAGCCGCCAGTTTATCGACGTAAGTTGCATAAAACCAAGCCTGAAAAATTTCTTCGGCGTAAATATTATTGCCAAAAAGTTCAGTCCAAGTGCCTTGTGTAGCACCATTCCAGTATTTTTTCAGATGTGGCGTAAGTGTTTCTTTGTTGTTTGTCAGATAATCAATAAGTTGCAGCGGAACTGCCGATTCAAATTCTTTTTGCGCAAGGGCTGAATAATCGCGGGCATTAGGTAGCATTGCAATTTCGTTTTCAACCTGTATCATAATTACTGTATTTTGCTCTTTATCAATTGTTTTGATATTTTCAAGTAGTGCTTTAAATGCTTTTTCGTCCGCATTAAGTAATTCTTGGCTGAAAGGAGTTATAATCTCTTGTTTTTCACCATTTTGCGATAAAGCGCGCTGAAAACGTGCGGTGTCGGTTTTCATCCACTCTGGCACGTAGCACGACATGCTGTTCTTCCAAGCGCCAAACCATAGTAAAACTAATTTAACATTATTTTTGCGGGCATCGCTAATAAGTTCGTTTACCGATGTAAAATCAAAATTATTTTCAGTAGGCTCAATCAGTTCCCAATAAACTGGTGAAAGTATTGTGTTTAAGCCCATCTTTTTGATTGTCGGCCATACATTCTTGCGCATATATTTAGTTGACGATGCGCTTGAATTGGCAAGTTCTCCACCGCGCATTATGAATGGTTCGTCGTTAACAATAAATTGTGTTTTGTTGCCCGATTTCTCAAAATGAGGTGTTGTTGTGTTGATGTTTGGCGATGTTGAGCAAGCGCAAACGAGCATTATTGCCATTGCTGCAATAAATAATCTATTCATGATTTTAATTTTTTACGCTAAATTAATACTAAATTCTGCTTTTTAATAATTTATAAGTTGTAAACTTTCAGGAAAAGTCCTTTGAAAAAGTTGTTGATTTTAGCAAAAAGTCGTTTGAAAAAGTTGTTGGTTTCGATAAAAAGTCCTTTGAAAAAGTTTATGGTTTATGTAAAAAGTCGTTTGAAAAAGTTTTATATTTGTAGCGATTTAATTGAAAAATAGGGACTTATATGTTAAGACGAAAAATAGAGCAAAAACTGCTGCTTTGGAAGCAATCTGAGAACCATAATCCGCTTATTGTAAAAGGCTGCCGGCAGTGCGGCAAAACCTACTCGGTGATTCAGTTTGCCAAAAAGAACTACAAGCATGTTGTGTACCTGAATTTTTTCGAGAATCCCGAATATGCGCAGTTTTTTTCGGCATCGCTGGAAATCGATAAAATTGCAATGTATATAACGGCTTCACTGGGCACCCCTGTTGTGTTTGAGCCCAAAAACACGTGCCTTGTGCTCGATGAGATTCAAGAATGCCCCAATGCGCGTACTGCCCTTAAATTCTTCAAGTTAGACGGGCGCTACGATGTCATCTGCACTGGTTCGCTACTCGGAATCAAAGGCTATCGCGATGAGCCTGCTTCTATTCCTGTTGGCTACGAAACGGTTATCGATATGTATCCGCTTGATTTTGAAGAGTTTTTGTGGGCCAACGGCATTACCGACGAAATCAGTCAAGTGGTTCAAGACTGTGTGAATCAGGAAGTTCCAGTGCCAACGCCATTGCACAACCGCTTCCGCGAATTGCTTTTGCAGTATGCCGTGGTTGGCGGAATGCCGCAGGTGGTATCGTATTTTATTGAAAATCATCTTTTAAATGTTGTCCTTGAAATGCAGCGCAACATTGTGAACGCCTATAAGGACGATATGGTAAAATATTCATCTTCAACCGATAAGCCGATTATCCGCGAGTGTTTCGAGTCAATTCCTAAACAATTGGCCAAAGAGAATAAGAAGTTTCAATATTCGGTTTTGCGTAAAGGGGCAACTGCGGCCAAATACGCTGGTAGTCTGCAGTGGATTGAAGACGCTGGAATTGTCCACCGCTGCTACAATCTCACTATTCCTGAACTTCCGCTCGATGGTAACGCTCTGACCGATATTTTCAAAGTTTATATGTGCGATATGGGGTTGTTCGTTTCAATGCTCGAAGACGGTACGCAATACGACATTTTGCAAGGGAATCTGTTTGGCTATAAAGGCGCTGTTTTTGAGAATCTTATGGCCGATTTCCTTTCAAAAATGGGGCGTAAGTTGTATTATTACCACAAGGATTCGGGCATGGAAATCGATTTTGTGATTCGCTATAAGGGCAAATGCACGATTGTTGAGGTCAAGGCAACTACGGGCAACGCCAAAAGCGCCAAAACAATCCTGAATCACCCTGAAAAGTACCACATTGACCAATGTCTGAAGTTTGGTGATTACAATATTGGTCGCCAAAACCAAATTCTGACGCTACCTTTTTACACTGCGTTTATGCTGCAAGGCAAATATTGAAGGGATTGCAGATTGATTTTCTTATGCTGATTTTGTTGATTTCAGAACGCAGCCTCGATAGCTATCGAGGGAACCGATTTATTTAATTGGCAACGGAACGCTGATTTTGTAGAAGTTGCGGAACCATCTAATTTCAGAGCATTGCGGCAATAAATCACCGTTTTCAAAGTTTACTGCTTCTTTGCAATCATCAATAGGGTCGTCATTTTCTTCTTGTCGCAATATTTCTCGCTGTGGATAGATAATCACACATTTCACTTCATCGTCGTTGGCATCTAAATGGTTGAGAATCTTGCGGTCGCGGGCGTAACCGCTAATTTCGCGTATGTCAGCCAAAATTCCATGGTTTGAATCCTCGTAATGCGGTTTGTATTTGGCGTCCATAACAAGTTTTTCGTTTGCGCTCACTTTGATATAATCAACTTGCGACTTGCAATGTCCATCAACTTGAAATTCAATCTGCTTTGGATAGACCGTATCCAACTTGCTCCAAACCCACATTTCGTACAATCGCGACATATCAATCCAAAATGGTGGTGTGGAATGATTGTAGTCATCGACTTTTGCAATGCTGTAATCGAAACGACGCAGAAGCATTTTAGCCACGCGAATGGCATCGCGATAGTCTTTATAGAGTTTATTAGTCGGCAAGTGCTGAATCTGATACGGCTCAATGTCATCGGAAATGTGGTTGAACAGCGTCTTTAAGCGACTCAATTTGTGCGGAATGTTGGTGTCGGAAAGTTTTTGCTGCATCGAACCATTTACGAATCTGTCTGCAAACAAAAGAGCTCGCTTCAACAGTCGGTTTTCGGGCGTGTCGTTGGTGTACTCCTGAAATTGACAGAAAATGCGGTCGGCTCGCTGCATAAAAACGTTTTTCTGTAAATGCCGCCCAATCATAATCCGTCCTTTAACCTTCGATTTCAGATTTTCTTCTTGTGTAACGTAATTCTTCTTCAATCCGCGTTGTGCCATGCGATAAAGCAGACTAATGTAGTGCAAAACCAGCATAGGCGTCAATTGGCTGAGTTGCGTTGTGGTTTCTATGTGGGGCTCGTCAAGACAAATGCCATAACACTTTGAGAAGTAGTCCTTTTTGTATTTTTCTTCCAATTCTAACGCCGTCAGAAACATCTGCACAAAATCAATATTCTCCATTTTGGGCGTAACCACCACGGCTAATTCGTTTTCTATAAGCCACGAAGTGCCGATATAGTAGGAAGCGGTAAAATTTTGGTCGATACCAAGATATTTCGGGATACCCAGATATTCGGTTGGGTTCCCAACAAATTTGACGTTTTCAAATAATGTGTGATATTGTTCGGGAATTTTTGTGTGTTCACGAATTGGTGGAACCACAATCGCCCGTTTAATATGTTGTTGTGCGTATTGTAGGGGCGAAAAATTTTTCGCCCCTACGTCGGTTTTGTTCAATATCGGTTCATTCATTTTCATAAAAACAATCTGTTTCCCATTTTTCGGGATTTTGTTCAATGTAATTGGCAATCTCATCATAACCATTGCCGTTGCGAATGATATGTTCGTAATAATTGCGTTGCCATGGTGAAAAACCAGATTCTTTTGTCACACCGATTTTAAATCCGCGGGAATGGCATTCCAACATTTGTCGGCCACGATTCCGTTTTCCGATAATATCATTTTCTTGTCCTCTATACGGACAAAAATACATTCGCGACCACGTGTACAAATCGTTACATAATATAATCCAGATTGCGAATAATCGTAATCCTTCAATCGTATCGAACGGCGGTGGTGTGGCGTAAACATCAATTATTCTAATTGTTCTGTTTCAGATTTGGCATCAGACTTAGCGCTCCACTTCTCCAAAAATTTCTCAACCGACATATTCGATTCCAGATGGTTGGCTCGCAGAATATCATCTTTTATGTATTCGTTCAATAGCGGCAGAATCTCGTATTGCCAGCGCAACGCCAATTCGTCATCATCTTTTGCGAAGAAATAACTATGCCCAACCATCAGATCCTCGAAATCCATTTCGGTTTTGTTCTTTTCAATAAACGATTTAACTGCATCGAATAAAACTGCGGCTTGTTCGGTTGAATGAGCCACAACCAAATCACGTTTCGATTGCAGTGTTGCAAAAGCAAACCGGCGGCGTACGGCGTAATCTATATTGCCCACGCTGCGGTCGGTGGTGTTCATAGTGCCGATAATATAAAGGTTTTCAGGCACGCCGAACGATTCTTTTGAATATGGCAGCGTAACTTTTATCGGGTGCTCACCACCCAAGCGTTTGTCTTTTTCAAGCAATGTTATCAATTCACCAAAAATACGCGAGACATTGCCACGGTTGATTTCGTCGATGATAAGGACGTAGTTTTGAAGATTGATTTCTGAAACTTCTACAATTTGTTCATCCTTTTGTTCTCTGATTTTATTGCAAATTGTAAAAATGTACGAATCAGATTGTTGCCCGTTTATACGTTTGAAAAAATGCTTCAATTCAGATACTTGTTCTAATTTCAAATCAGAATTTAGAACATCGAGAATCGTTCTTATCGATGCTTGTATTTCCTTTGTTTTAGGATTATTCTCGTTGTAGAAAGTTACGTTTCTGTCGGTATAATCAGTAATTACAAATTCTGCATTCGTTTTTGTTTTGAATGTTTCTCCTGAGTGTTTTTCAAGAAAAGAAAAAAGTTTTTCTTCGGTTGATTTTTCTTTTTGCAAAACCAATTTTGATTTCTGGCTGTCTTCCAAATTATTTTTTGCACGGTCGGCAAGTTGTTTAAAAATGCCATCTTTCACTTCATATTTTATGCTGCTGCCATCAGTTTCTGCTTTTATTCCCTCCACAAAATCCTCATAATCCATCGATTGGTGGAATGTGCAAAATCCAATGCGACCTTCTTTCTGAAGTTCATTGTAGCGTTGCATAACTTCATCGTGTGATTCAGGTACAGACTCTCCACAAATGCTCAACGCCAAAGCCGCAGTGTTATAGGTTTTACCTGTGCCAGGGGCACCCTGAAGAATTATGTTTTTCTTTAGGCAAAGAATGTCGGTGTATTGTTTAATTTCTTCGGATATTTCATTGTATTCCATTATAACATCCTCATCTACAGATTCATCTTCATAACCATCTGCCGCATTTGAAATTGCAGGAATACTAGTAAACCTGCCATTTGTAATTTCCTTTTTTATTACCTCAATTAATTTTAAATAATTGTCTCCTTGTAAATCTTTGGCATCAAATATTTTGATTCCATTGTCCGACAGATAATCACGACTGTATTGGTCAAGTGGCATATAATCATAAGGCTTTACCCAATATGCTCCCATAGTTAAATTCCATTTGATTCCATCAGTCTTTTGCAATTCATTAAAAAAATAGGAAAATTGCTTTTTGTCATCATTTATTTCTGATTCGAATAATGCCCATAAGAGTGGTATTTGCTTTTTGCTTGTTTTTCGCCAAAAAAAAGTTGACGATTGATTATTCATTACAGGAATTCCTGCGAAATCGTTGGGAACGGAAGCCTTTATTTTAAAGAACTCTTTAAAAATTGTAGCTATCTGCTTACGATTTTCACCACTCAATTGCCTATTGAAAATTGAAAAAACAGTATAGGGGTCGATATCTTCGACATTACTACCGTCCTTATTATGAATAAATTTCGAGTATTTACCTAAAGAATAAACGAAATTCATCAATTTCTTTCTTTTCCTTTTATCTTTGAAATCAAGCAGTTTTTCCGCCAATTCTTCGTAAAACGGAATCTATGTAAACTTTTCTATATTCATAAATTTTAAATATTTGCCACAAACTTACGAAGTCTAATTGAAAAAACGCACGAGTTGTAGATAGTTTTTACTCAATATTTTTTCGTTTCACTCCTTTGGGGGGCGTTTTTCAACCATGCTTTTAACTATAGGTTTACGTCCTTGGTTTTGTTTTGTCAGAACTTGTAGTTTTATCGGACATGCGATGCCTCCCTATAAAATTTGCGCACAGGGAACATTTTACCATTTCAAAAACTGCGCTGAGGGAACAATTTGCTGTTTTGAAAATTGCGCTGAGGGAACATTTTTGAAAAAATCTTGCGTAATATGTAGATTTATAGTACTTTTGTTGTGATGTTAAAAATAATAGTATGACAGAGCATATTTTTAGGCGTAAAACATATCAGCGGATGCTGGAATGGAAGCATGAATCGAATGGCAAAACAGCTCTTTTAATTGAAGGCGCACGGCGTGTTGGTAAATCAACCTTAGTACGCCAATTTGCTAAAAATGAATACAAAACATTCGCGCTGTTCGACTTTTCGAAAGCATCGGAAGAAGAGAAAAAGTTGTTTAACGACTTATCGGATATGGATTATTTCTTCAATCGGCTTCGGTTGCTGAAGGGCATTGCGCTTTATGAACGCGAAACGGTCATCGTATTTGATGAGGTACAAATGTATCCTACTGCGCGTCAAGCAATTAAAGCCTTGGTTGAGGATGGACGGTACGACTATATCGAAACGGGTTCGCTTATCAGCATCCACAAAAATGTACGGAACATCATAATTCCTTCTGAGGAAGAAACTTTGGAAATGTATCCAATGGATTATGAAGAATTTATGTGGGCTTTGGGCGACGAAGGTACAATAGATTTGCTTCGTGAAGCTTGGCAGAAACAGCGCGGTTTCGGCGACGCCGTCAACCGCAAACTGATGCGCGATTTCAGGCTTTATATGCTTGTAGGGGGGATGCCACAAGCCGTCAGCAAATACATCGACACTAAAAACTTGGCAGCCGTTGATAAGGTCAAAAGAGATATTATCCGCCTATATCGGAATGATTTTCAGAAGATTGACAAAACTGGCAAGGCAATGGCGCTTTTTATGGCAATACCATCGCAGTTGGCAACCAATGCTAATCGGTTTCATCCGTCGGTGGCTATCGACAAAACGCGAGCCGAACAGTTGGATAATCTGATTTTTATGATGCAGGATAGCAAAACGGTGAACGTGTGCTACCATGCCAACGACCCGAACGTTGGGTTGGGTCTGTCGGCAAATCGTGCGGCCTACAAAATGTTCATTGCCGACACGGGGTTGTTTGTTACATTGGCTTTTTGGGATAAATCGTTCACCAACAATATTATATATCAAAAGTTGCTGAATGATAGCCTATCGGTCAACTTGGGTTATGTTTACGAAAATGTGGTTGCACAGATGCTTGTGGCAGCTGGTAACAATCTATTTTACTATACATTCCCCGATGCCAACAAGCACAACTACGAGGTTGATTTTCTGCTGTCGGTTGGCGCAAAACTTTGTCCTATAGAAGTGAAATCGGAAGGATACAAGTCTCACCGCTCAATCGATGAGTTTTGCAAAAAGTTCTCTTCGCGCGTTAGTAGTCGTTATCTTGTTTATACCAAAGACTTACGCCATGATAAAGAGACCACTATGCTACCTATATATATGTTAGCGGTGTTGAATGATAAATAACAGCATGTCAATTAATTAGAGGAATATGACGACAGGGTTGGCTGTAATAGTCGAAAACTGCGCTGAGGGAACATTTTGCCATTTCAAAAACTGCGCTCAGGGAACATAAGTATCAATATATTGTTAATTATAAGTAATATAAGTCAAATTCTATTTTCTTAGTAAATTAATCTGTAAAATTCTGCGTAAATCAATCATCTTGATAACTATTACGGCTATATCATTCTGCGTTTCAATCAAAATTTTTGACTGTAATTCCCCAAAAACGTTATTTTTAGCCTGATTTATGCACCGATTGGTTTTATTATCGATTTTTATTATCAGCAGTTTATCAGCAACCGCTCAAGTTGCGATTGAATCGTTTTGTGTTGATACTTTTGCGTTTATCGATTGCAGCAAAAATCAAATCGTACTATACGATACTGCCGCTTGGCAGTTGTTTTTCAATAAATTAGGCGATTGTGCTGAAACTGATACTGCGTCGGTTAGCATTGTACACATTGGCGACTCGCACATTCAGGCCGATTTTTTTTCGGGCGAACTGCGCCGTTCTCTTCACAAAAATTTCGGTAGCGCACCTTATTCACGTGGATTGATTTTTCCTTATTCTGTGGCAGGTACAAATAATCCGAACAATTACAAAGTGCAATGGCGTGGCGAGTGGCAATGCAAGAAGGCAATCGAAAAAGATTGCGCTGAACTTGGGGTAACAGGCATTTCTATAACAACAACCGATACTTTAAATTTTTTGTCTGTCAAATTGTGCGATAATAATTTGTCAGGATATGAAGGACGATATTTGCAAATGTTTGCCGATTTGGGTAAAAATAGTTTCGAACCTGAAATTTTGTATCCGCCGGGGGCTGAAACAGTTGGCGTTAATCAATTGGAACAGAGCTTGATATGGGATTTGAAGACAAATACCGATTCCGTTGCAATTATTTTTGAAAAGATGGAATCCGGGCAGCAAAGTTTCACATTGCACGGATTAAATCTTTTTAATTCAAAAAGTATTGAATATC
>CALBPW010000044.1 GCA_937899145.1 uncultured Bacteroidota bacterium | reverse complement strand
AAAACCGTTTTTACGGTTTAAAACGCTAGTTATGTGGACGCCCGCACTGGGGCGCTGGATTTGTAAGAGACTAAATTAATCCACACAAAAAGTAGAAAATATGCTATACTAAATTGTAGAAAATCTGGATGGAGGTACGATATGAATGCAATGGCTCAACAAACTGCAAATTGGTATGCTAAAATGCTTATGCCGCTTGAAAATAGTATAAAAATTTCTATTATAAATAATTGCATTAGAAATGTAGCCATTGTTGGGCAGTTTGATTGTTTCCCATTTTTGTGCAAATACACAAATACTCAATATTGTTAATATTACTAATAGATATACTTTTTTCATATTTTCAGTTTTTATATTTTGATTTTGATAATCTGATTGGTATCAATACTTTGTAGAATGTAAATTCCTTTTTTCAATTTTTCATTCAATGCCGAAAAGTTGCCGTTTTGAATCTCAATTATGCCGCAATATGTTCCCATAACAGAATATATTCGAAAATAGCCATTTAAACTGTTGTTTGTCAGTTGGCTTTGATTTATTGCAGTAGTTTTTAACACTTTCTCATTAATGGGGACTGATAGCCGATAAAGTTTGTAATCAGTTAATGCGTACAAAAATCCATTGTCACTTATGACAAATTTTTTAACTCCAACATTTAAGGTGTCGCTATAATAATTCCAATGCATACCATTATCATTTGACCATTTAATTTTTCCGTTTTTTTCGGATGCGTATATATTGTTATGCTCATCTATTATTGTTGCACACACATTATTGTAATTTGGATTTTCTATAAAATCAGATTCTGAATATTTTAAAGAACTTTTTCCTAAATTGATGCAAAAACAATCCTCTGTATCAAACCACATATAGGGATCTTGTGTTATATCTATATTCATCTGTACCCAACTTTTTGCATTGTCAATTGATTTGTATAAATTATAGCCACTCCCGTTGGTTTTAAATACGGTCATATATAGTTCTCCTTTTTTATTTTCTATAATATCACATACATAGCCATATCCTGCGCTGGAGGGGGCGGTATTTTTTATTACCAATGTTGTATCCCAATTAGCATTAATATACTGACTGCGCAGTATACTTAATTGCCCGTCACTATTATATGTATCGGTTATTATTATTCCATTTTTAGTTACATGTATATAAGGATAAGTTGACGTAAATTTAAGTGAAGACGGAAGCAATTTGGAAAAATTACTTTCAAATAAGATGAACTTATTATTTGACGAATAGTAAATTAATGAGTCGCTTCTTCTTATAAAACTTCCGCTAAGGCGGTATGAACTTTTCATAACTACATTCCATTCACATAACTCTTCATTACATAGATAAACCAAGTTGCCAGTGAATGCTATATAGAAATCATTACCATCAAATGCCACATCGGCAATAAGTATGTCCTCCGGCACTTCAATTTCCTCCCATGTCTGTCCGAAACTGATTATTGTTAAAAACAATACTGTTGTCAGTGTGCATATTTTTCTCATGATTTGGTCCTCCTTTATTTAACTATAATTATTTCTGAAAGTAAAGTTTGACTGTTGCAGACTACTGAAAAAATGTAGCTGCCTGATATGAAATCAGTTGTTGGGATTTGCTTTGCAAAGCAATCACTGCCAATTGTGAATGAGATTATCTCCTGTCCGTAGGCCGATTTTATAACCAACTGGCAGTCAGTGGCGTTGTTTATCTCAACTTGCACAAAATCGGTCGCCGGATTTGGCGAAACATGCATTTCAATTTCTCCATCGGTTGTTCCAAAATCTTCATTTTCAGCAGCATTTAAACGGCGTTTAATTCGATGTTGATTCTTAAATAGCAATTCATTATTATTTTCGCATGTTTTGCATTCTTTCAGTTTTTCAAGCAAATCTCCTTCTGTTTCAGGGTTTTGTGCCAATTCTGAAAGTATTATGGTCTGACAAATCGCACTTTCCACTGCGCATTTCTCACTATCTGTTGACAACTTATAATATTCATTTTCAAGGTATTCAACAGATTCACCATATTCTCCATTCAGAAACATTGTTTGCGAACGTTCTATTATATGTTGTGCGACTGATTCGTTTTCAATGCTTAGTATTTTAGCGACATCGTCTTGAATCTGTTCCATATCGGCAATTTTATCAGAATGGTTTTTTGCTGAATCTTGCACAATTTCAGCAAGTTGCTGCCGTGCGTAATGATAGCCACGACTCATTATTTCGGCTTGTGCGTTATTTGAAAATAAAGATATGTTTTCTTTCATTATGTCAGATAGCAAATTGTAAGATTCCTCTTTCGACGACTTGTCAAGTTCTATGGCATTGTTTATTTGTTGCTCAAGTGTGGCATTTTTTAAATCATTGTATGTTTGTTTTTTAGCGGCTTTTAGTGTTGTTCGTCTGTTAACTGCTATTATTGAATTTGCGCAACTACTGAAATATGTTAATGGCGAATTGTCAACTGATTGAGGTAGATTTATTACTCCTTTGGACGCATTGGTTTGCAATTCAAGTTCAGGAATAGGCACATCTTCATAAAAAGATTCTTAAACATCACCCACAATCCACGGCTCACCATTAGGGTCTGGATTGCAATTGTAGTACTGCCCAAATGCGACAATAGGGAGAAATGCTCCCAATAACAAAAACTTTCTCATAATGTGATTTTAATTTAATTAGTTAAACAAGTTTAACTATAAATTAAAACTTGCATTTGCAGATATGTCGCGTTTTATTGTAAAAAAGGTAAATTGAGTGCAAAAGTATACTCAGCTTATTCTTGCCAAATAATCGTAATGCGGTCCGTCAATAACCTTTTCGCACTGCATTCCGCATTTAAATGCGGCTTGCCTCAGATTATCGAAATCGACAAATAGCCATTTGAATTTGTCGGAACGTAACTTTTTGTATTTCACGCTAAAAAGCATTTCACCGTAGTAGTCGCCATTTAGGTTGATGTTGCACGAGCCATCGTCTTCCATATACAAGTAAATCAAGTCAGATGAATCGAGAAGTATTTGTCCGTCGCTGGTAATCAGCGATTTGCATTTTTCTAAAAAGACAGGTAACCTATCTAACGTGCCGCACATGCCAGCTCCGTTCATCAAGAAAAGTAGAGTGTCAAATGGTTTGGCTTTGTATTCAAAAAAGTCGGCAGCTTCGGCTTTCAAACCACGCGCTTTTAGCACTTCAACCGATAGTTGCGAATTGTCGATTGCGGTTACATCAAAGCCTTTTTGCTGAAGGCAGATGGAGTGAGCGCCTGCCGCGGCACCAACATCGGTCGTTTCATCG
>CALBPW010000043.1 GCA_937899145.1 uncultured Bacteroidota bacterium | reverse complement strand
TTTCTTGATTTGTAATGTTGCCACTGTGCCCCACGCGACAAACTTTTTCTGCCATATCGCCAGCGTTTGGACAAATCCAAATCCCATATTCGTCTTTTATTACTTCGAAAATATGGTGTGCGTTTACTTGGTTGTTAGTTGGCGTAAGTGCGGTTACACAGTTTGAGGCGTCTTTTTCGGCAATAAATTGCTTTAATGGCAGGGGTTTTATTTTGTTTCTGAAATATTGTGCGCGTTGTTGCGCGGCATTGTTTAGAACCGATATGCCACCCATTTTTTCTATTCTGCGGAGTTTTTCGTTTAGTTGGATAAGAGTGCCAACAGCAGGCGTGAATGGTGTTTGTCCGCGTTCGCCATTTTGCAGATAATCAGCATAATTAAAGTACATGCTTTTAACCTTATTGGTGTGGCAACGTTTTTGAGCCTCGGCATCAAGTACAGTAAAACTCATTGACGGTGGTAGCGATAGTGCTTTTTGGCTGCCTGTAATTGCCGCGTTGACGTGCATTTGCCGCATCGAAAACTTGTCGGCGATAAATCCGCTTACGGCATCAACAAAAAGAAAAATATTGTTCTTTTGGCAAAATTCACCAATCATATTCATATCGTACAATATGCCAGTTGAGGTTTCGCAAAGTTGCAAAATCATCCCCGTATATTGTTTATTGTCAAATTGATATAGAATCTCTTTGGTTAATGGTTGACCATAATTCAGATTTATTTCGGTAAAGGGGATTTCGTGTGTTTGGCAGAGTTCGACAAATCGATGTCCAAAACTGCCACCATTCACTACCAAAACATTGTCATTTTGGGTGAAAAAGTTCATTACTCCGCCTTCCATACTTGCTGTGCCGGAGCCTGTTAGAAAGACAACCCGCGAATTGGCTGGCGCATCAAAAAAATTGCATAGTAGTTTTTCGTTTTCTTTCATCAGTGTCGAAAATTCGGGTGTACGAAAGTAGGGAACTTGTTCAGCACCTATTTTGCATGTTTCTTCGTCCATTTGCACTGGCCCAACTGTGAAATTTATCATAATTGGTTATTTTATAATTTTTCAGCGAAAATACCTTTTTTCTAATTGTTTAGAAATCAAATTGCGTTTTTGCTGGAAAAAAGATGCAAATCCCAAACCGTTTCACTCCAACTTCCGCCTAATTCTGCACTTCGTACAAGAATCTCTTTATGCTTTGTTTTGGTGTCTTTTCAAATTCTTTTGCTTGCAATTGGATGCGCGATACTTGCATAAATTTCGGCAAAGTGTCGTTCAATTCTTTCCGGTTGTTTTCCATAATCGCTTCCAAATCAGTCATTTGTAAGCCGCTGTTTTTCATTAAATCGACATCGGGATAAACTAATGCCACAAGTTTATTTTGGTCGGCAATCACAAGTTGCTCTTGCACAAAAGGCAGTGCGTTCAATTTAGCTTCAATCTCTTCAGGATAAATATTTTCGCCCGATGGACCAAGAATCATACTTTTGCTGCGGCCTTTTAGGTGGATAAACCCGTCGCGGTCAACAATGCCAAGGTCGCCTGTGTGCAGCCATCCTTCTTTATCTATTGTTTTTTCGGTTGCCGATGGATTTTTATAGTAGCCAAGCATTGCGCCTTCGCCACGCACAAGTATTTCGCCGGGCTGATGCTCCGGGTCGGGCGAATCAACAAGCATTTCGAGCGCATCAACTAAACGTCCGCACGAGCCTTTTCGCGCCAAACGCCAGCCTGCATAGCTAACAAGTGGTCCGCACTCTGTCATTCCGTAACCTACTGAGTAGTGGAATTTTATGCGATGCAAGAAATTTTCAACATCGGGGTTTAGCGCAGCCCCACCAATTACCACCTCGCGGAAACTATTGCCAAAAGCCGCCGATAACGATTCGCGTATCTTCTTGTAAATTATCTTATTAACTATTGGTATATTTAAGGCGATACGCATGCCTGTAGTGCTGATTTTTGGCAAAACTTGCTTTTTATAAATTTTTTCAATCAGCAGTGGCACTAATAGTAATAGGTGCGGATTGACAACTTTGAACGCTTCAAGTAAGACTGTTGGGCCGGCTGTGCGTCCAAGGAATGTGATGTGTACTCCTGCCATTAGTGGCCAAAGTAGCTCAAAGGCGCAGCCGTAGGCATGTGCAAGTGGCAAAATGCTGAGTATGCGGTCGCCTGCATCAAGGCGCATATTGCGAATGGCATACTCAATGTTGGCCATCAAACTGCGGATTGGTAACATTACTCCTTTTGAAAATCCTGTGGTGCCCGATGTGTAACTGATGACACCAAGATTATTGTTGCTAACCTCAGGAAATTGCAGATTCTCAGGCTTAAACCCATTAGGATATGCTTTTGCGAAAATCTCATCAATTGAGTTTAATGTCGAAGTTATTTCGTTCCCGCCACGCTCAAAATCGACGGTAAAATTTGTCATGTTTATGATTGCTCGCAAAAGTGGCATTTTTTCAGCCTCAAGAGTAGGTAACACCATATCGCCGCAAAAGAGTAGAACGGCATCGGAATGGGTTATTAGGTTTTGCACATCGGCCGGGTGAAAATCGACCAGAATGGGGACAACTGTGCAGCCGTAAGTTATTATAGATATGTAGGATATAGCCCAATTAGGGTGGCTTTTGCCAATAAGTGCGATTTTGCTGCCTGCTTCGATGCCGCATTTTTTGAACATCAATTGTAATTTCACAATTTGTTCAGCCATTTGGCCGTAGGTTGTTGTTGAACTTTTGTAGATTGAAAGGGCTGGTAAATCCCAATGTTTGCGGAAATTCTGCTCGTAGCATTTAACTAAATTGCCTTGAACCACCATAGTTTTATTGTTAATTAGTTATAAATCATTTAATTATAAAGCAAAAATTATACCAAAACACAAAAAAAAACACCAAAAGCGCAGAATTCATTTTCTGTACTTTTGGCGCTTAATTGTATAACAATCTATATATCAGTAGTTTATTAAATGTCTTCAATACTTTCTGTTTCAACAATTTCCACATTCATCATTTTGCGCAAGTTGATCAGTGCATAACGCATACGCCCCAATGCGGTATTGATGCTGACACCTGTTAATTCAGCTATCTCTTTGAAACTCATATCGTAAACATATCGGTACTTAACAACAGCGCATTGTTCAGGAGGCAAATTGTTAATCAATTTTCGCAAATCGGTATGTTTTTGTTTCAGTTCGTAATTGTCTTCAACATTCCTATCAAAAATGCCGATTGTGTTAAACACTTTTTTTTCTTCGTCGTCGCCCGAAATTGTCGGCAAATGCTTGCTGCGCCTATAATAGTCGATAATCAGATTGTGCGCGATGCGCATCACCCACGGTCCAAATCTGCCATCATCTTTATAACTGCCACTGTCAAGAGAGCGAACAACTTTTACAAATGTATCTTGGAAAATGTCTTCGGCCAATTCCTTGTTTTTCACCACCATTACAATGTACGAGAATACCCGATTCTTGTAACGGTTTATTAATTCTTCAAGGCTTTGGAAATCGCCATTAATATACTGCTTAACTAACTCACAATCAGTCAGACTATGAAGTTCCATAACTACCTCCTATTTTAGTTTTTAGAGTAATTATTTTTCGATAAGCGTTCCTCCTATATTAATTAGCGTTTTTAGTTATGCCGACAAATATAGAAATTTTAAAAACGGTGGTTCTAACATTAACATTTTTTTAACTTTTTTGTTTTACCAACTAACAATTTTATGGCGTGAACGTCAATTTTTGCGAGTTGACTCAAAAAACTGGCATACAAAAATTATCTTTGCAAAAAATTTGAAGACATTTTCTTTTTGTTTTGAAACTGAAAGAAACAGATTGATTTTTAAATAGATATGAATCACATCGAAATAAAGGGTGCTCGGGTAAATAATCTAAAAAATATCGACTTAAAAATTGAGCGTAACAAATTGGTTGTTATCACAGGTTTGTCGGGCAGCGGCAAATCGTCGTTAGCCTTTGATACGCTTTATGCCGAAGGACAACGACGCTACGTTGAGAGCCTATCGGCATACGCGCGTCAATTTTTAGGGCGAATAAACAAACCCGAAACCGACTATATAAAAGGTATTCCGCCTGCAATCGCCATCGAGCAAAAGGTCAACAGTCGCAATCCGCGTTCCACAGTTGGCACATCTACCGAGATTTACGACTATTTAAAACTCCTATTTGCGCGTGTCGGCAAAACGTATTCGCCCATTTCGGGGCAATTGGTGAAAAAGCACACAGTGCAAGACGTAGTCGATTTTATCGCCTCGTTCCCCGATAACACAAAAGCCTTAATTTTAGCTCCACTCAAACCAATTAAAGGCAGGACGTTAACCAAATCGTTGGAAATACTTAAACAACAAGGGTTTAGTCGAATTGAAAAAAATGATGAAATTGTCAATATCGATGATTTTAAAGCTGGTGCTGATGAGAAAATAAATATCGTCATCGACCGCATTATTGTTAACAACGACCGCGACAATTTGAGCCGGATTGCCGACTCTGTACAGACTGCTTTTTTTGAAGGTATTGGTGAATGTATTATTAAATTGCTGCGCAGCAGTGGAACCGAAACCTATACCTTCTCTAACCGGTTTGAAGCCGATGGAATGACTTTTTTTGAGCCAACCGAGCACATGTTTAGTTTCAACACTCCACTTGGTGCATGCCCCACCTGTGGTGGCTTTGGCAATATCATCGGCATCGACCCGGACCTTGTCATTCCAAACAAAAGCCTGTCGGTGTATCAAGATGCCATTGTTTGTTGGCGAGGCGAAAAAATGTCGGAGTGGAAAAACGAGCTAATCAGGGTTGCCGACCGTTTTAATTTTCCTATCCATAAACCAATCAACGAGTTAACAAAAGAACAATACAACTTGCTATGGACGGGAAACCGATATTTTCATGGTATAAACGATTTCTTCGCTTTTGTTGAGCAAAACTCGTATAAAATTCAATATCGTGTGATGATGGCGCGCTATCGTGGGCGCACTATATGCCCTGATTGTCAAGGGACAAGGCTAAAAAAGGATGCTGAATATGTAAAAATTGACGGACACTCAATCGTCGAATTAGTAAACCTTCCAATTGATGAGTTGAACCTGATTTTCAAAAACATAAAATTAGATGCGCACGATGAGAAAGTAGCGGGCAGATTGCTGGTTGAAATTAAAAATCGCATTGACGCGGCTAAAAATTTAGGCGATACTGTTGGCGGCATTTTCGAGATAAAAATTTCGGGCGTGCCAGCGGGTTTAGGCAGTCACATTCAATGGGATAGGAAATTGGACGCGAAATTTGCGGCGGCGTTTATGTCGATTCAAGCGATAAAGGCTGTGGAGCTTGGCGACGGTTTTGCGAACGCTTCCAAACTCGGTAGCGAAGTTCACGACGAAATTTTTATTGACGGCGGGAAAATTTTTCGCAAAACAAATCGGGCGGGCGGCTTTGAAGGCGGCATGACCAACGGCGAAGATTTAATTATTCGCGCCGCAATGAAACCGATTCCGACTTTGATGAAGCCGCTCAGGACGGTCGACATTGCGACTAAAAATCCGACGACTGCA
>CALBPW010000042.1 GCA_937899145.1 uncultured Bacteroidota bacterium | reverse complement strand
TTAACATAATTTATAACAATTTGTTATTCAGTAATTCCAATTCCATCAACTTGTTAAAAGTGTTTTCTGAAATTTGTGTGTTCCCGATTATTTTTAATTGTTCAATATTGTGCAAGTCAGTACCGATAAAATCCACCAATCCGTTGTTTATAAGCTCTTTGGCGGCATAGTTGACTTCGCGCGAATACGCTTTTGCCAACGATAAAATGTTTATTTGGAAAAGGATGCCACGGTCGTGCAAAGTGCGCATGTGGTTAATGTTTCCATGCCAATATGTATATCGTTCAGGATGCGCCAATACAGGCGTATAGCCATTTACCTGCATTTCAAAAACAGTTTCGTCAAAATTTCGATGCCGGTTTACAAACGAACATTCAAAAAGCAACATTTTATTGTTACCAATAGTAAGCATCGGTTTTCGACTTAAATCTTGCATAAAATCGTAGTCGATATAATACTCGGCCGCCACATCTATTTCAATGTCAACATTTTGACGCACAAGTTCTTCTTTCAGAACTTGTAAACCATGTGTGATTGTTTTGGTGTCATTATTAAAAAAACCTGTCATTACGTGAGGTGTAACTATCAGCTTTTTATAACCCGCATTTTTAAGCCCATTAATCAGTTCAATACTTTTTTGCAACGAGTCGGAACCATCATCAACATTCGGAATCAGGTGCGAATGCATATCGCACTGCAAACCCAAATTGCGCAGTGGAACAGTTTTTGCGCGTTTTTTGCCGATGAATCCGAATAAAGCCATTGGTAATAGATTAATTGCATTACAAATTTAACCAATGATAATTATGAATAACACTTTTCTGAAATAAATTTTATTTTTGTTCATCTAAAAATAAAGTCGATGCTCGATTTAAGTAACTATATTGTAGGATTATTGTTCATAAACGATTGTGTCATTCTACCCGGTTTCGGTGGTTTTGTTGCCAACTATCAGGAGGCCACACACGACAAATCGAACAACACTTTTTCGCCTCCTTCGAAAAAGGTCGTTTTCAATAGTAATCTGTCACACAACGATGGATTATTGATAAATTACCTGTCGCAACAATTATCAATTAGTTATGCCGAAGCCAACGAGATGGTGCGTCAGAGTGTTGAAAATGTTTGGATAAGACTTGAACGTGGCGAAGAAGTTGAATTTGACGGCATTGGCTCATTCAAATATGGCGACAATGATGCATTAGTTTTCAGTCCGAAACTGACTGAAAATCTGCTAACTGACTCGTATGGGATGATTTCGTTTCGATTTCCTCCACTCAGTTACAAATCACAATCAACCCCAATTCCAAACAACGAAGACCTGCGTCAATCGCCACACATCAATCCACGACAAGTGTTGAGTTACGCAGCTGTGCTAATTCCAATAGCCACACTAATTGCGTTAATTCCAATCTTCAAAAAACCGACACAGCAATCAGCATCGGTTTTACCAATCGAAGATTCGATTTCCGCCACTACACCAAAATCTAATGTCGATAATGCAATAACTGAATCAACCAATAAACGTAATGCGCTGTTTTACAGCGAAGTGTCTGCACCAACCACAACTACGCATAACCAAATAAAAAACGAAAATTGCACATATTATATAATTGGCGGCAGTTTTAAAGACCGTGCAAATGCTGATAGCTACGTCAAAAAATTTAAAAAGGAAGGTCTTGACGCAAATGTGATTCAAACTGAGAGTTTGTATAGAGTTTCGTTAGGCGCATTTGACGATAAAGTGCGGGCTTTACACGAGTTGAGACGCATCAGAGGGAATGAGCAATATAGCAACACTTGGTTGCTGCCAGTGGCTAACTGAATAAGAAATCACAATTTCGGTTTTTTATCAGACATTCTTTTATGAAACCTGCAATATCCGCGTTTTTCTTTGCAATCATCTTACTGTCAGGCAACTTTGATTGTCATAACTGGAATTGGCGAATGGTTGACCAAATGTTGCGAATTTGAAATCACCGACAGCCGTTGCCAGCGGTTGTCAAGGCGTTCGCTTGTTGCAGCAATAAGGTCGGCGTCATAAGCGACAGCATAATCGATAAGCGTACTTGCGATTTTTGTTTTTTTAACACGGATGGTTTCTTTCGAATAAGTGACATTGTGTCTATCAAGGTAGTTGGCAACGGCTTTTACAGCTTCTTCCATTTTTCGCTGCGATGAAGCCTTGCTATCCGTCCGCATATCAACAAGCATCATTTCAGCATTAAAACGTTTAGCAATGTTTGCGACAATCGGGATTTTTAAGCGCGTACGCGCAGTGTTGTCAATTGGCACCACTATGCGTCGTGGTTTTTGTGGTACAAAATTGTATTTTACTGTAATAACCGGGCAAACTGCATGGCTTACAATGCGGAAAGCGTTACTCCCCTCCCACAATTCTTTAAATCCAAAAACACCATTTGTGCCACTTATAATCATAAGTGCATCGCCGTATTTAGCTTGATTGCATACCTCGGTATATACCCGGCCGTCGCGCACACAATAATCAATTTTGCCTTTCATTCTTCCTTTGAAGTGCCTGATTATCTTCCTGAATTTATCAATAGCTCCCGATTTTATGACCTCGTCATAATCGTTATAATTGATAGCAGGGTCGTAATCGGCATTACGCCGTTTTACGTGAATCATACGGATGTCGCATTCAAGCGTATTGGCATATTGCACGGCATAGTCCATTGCATTTATTGAACTTGGCGAAAAGTCGATAGGTACTAAAATGTATTTTTCCATAAGTGTAATTGTTAGGCCGTCAGGGTTTTATCGTAGTGTCAATTTTGATGTTCCTCTTGTAAAACCAGTAGCCGCCTTCAATATTACCATTTAATTTTATTTCAATATTTTTTGTGTTTAAATCAGATAATGCCGAAAGCCCCGATTTTAGAATATCTTTTGTCGATACTGTAATCACAAATTTGCAATTTTCTTTCGATTTAGCAGCAATCGCATTTTTTTCGTCAACAGTTAATTTTCCAATTTTCATGCCTTTAATGTACACATCAACATCGGCATTGTTGAGTACAAGTTTATGCCGGTTTGGGTTGAAAATATTTACATTCAAGTGTGCTGCCGCCTTGCTAAAGTTGACTTCATCTACATGAATTGAATTTATGCCAACAAATTCAGGCGATTTAAAGCTGCCACAACTTTGTAGTAGTGTAACTGACAATAATGCGATGACTATTCGTAATTGTTTCATTTCCAAAAATAAAAAAGGATGACAATTAAAAAAAATGTCATCCTTGATTTATGCAAAACGCGTAATTAATTATCGTTGCGAATACCCTTTTTAGTAGAGTAATTAATCTTCAACGCGCTTACTTTACGCAATTCTTGTTTCACGTCGGTAATTATACCCATTTTCGTGTTTTCGTCAACCTTTAATGATGTTGTCATTAAAGGAACTTCCTTTTCGTCTTTTTGTTGGCGTTCTGCCTCAATGTAATCGGCAATATCGCTAATATTAGAGAATTGGTCGTTAAGTTGAATACGAGGTTCGGTGCCATACGCTTTGGCAAATTTTTGTTTTGGTTTGCCAATGTATATGTAGCTTACCAACGATTTTTTCTCTAACTTTTTAATTTCAGTAGCCATTGGTGCTTTGATGTCAACTTTTAGGTCAACTTCTTTCATAGTTGTTGATACCATAAAGAAGAACAACAACATATAAACTACGTCAGGAAGAGATGAAGTTGAAATTGCGGGGACTTCCTTTTTTCCGCCTTCTCTAAATTTTCCCATTATTTTTTCCCTCCATAGTTTTTAGGTTCAGCTTCTGAAATACGTTGAGGATAGATAGCCCTAACTGCTTCTTGTTGTTCTTTGTCTAAATCGTCGTAACGTTTTCCCCATTTCTTTTGAGCCAACTCGTTGCGGAGTTCGCCATAAGCGGCTGCAAGTTCGTCTTGCACTTTAACGTACACACCATACGATGTGCCACGGTCGTTCTGAAGCGAGATGACTTGTTTTGAAATAGGATAATTGCCAAAGAACGCAACCTCTTTAATATCCTTTTCAGGAAGCGTTGGATCGTCAGCCGGATTGGCTATAAATTCTTTCGCTTTGTTTTTAAGGTCGCTAATATGCATAGGCTCACCCTCAACCATTAGTTGGTCGTTCTTGTTGATAAGAACAACATATACATTCCTTTCTTTAATCTTCACGTCGTCGTTTACGTCCTGAGGTGGAACCGGTGGAGGCAACATACGCGACAAGCCGGCATCAGTATCCATAGTTGTCGATACCAGGAAGAATATCAACATCATAAATGCTGTATCGGCCAATGACGATGAAGGAATATCAGGTGTTTTACGTGCCATAATTCAGTGTTTTAATTGGTAGCTGCGGCTCTGATAGCTGTTACAACAAGCCCTACTACGGCAGCGCCAAATAGAAAATATGTTACATATAGTGCAGTATCAATCCATTTTGACATTGATACTGTTAGATTATAATCCTCAACTCCAAAGAATGTTGGTAAAGTATCTGGTGTAAGTGAGTGTGCACCAAATATTATCACCGC
>CALBPW010000041.1 GCA_937899145.1 uncultured Bacteroidota bacterium | reverse complement strand
CTTCAGCCGATACCGACAAACATCACCGCGAAGAGATGTTCCGCAACATCTGCGAAGAGTTTAAAGCCCAATTTACCGAAGAAGAATTGGAAACCAAAGGCGCACTTATCGACCGCTACTATCACGACGTTGAAAAAGAAGCAATGCGCCGCGCTGTTCTTGACGAAGGCAAACGTCTTGACGGTCGCAAAACAAACGAAATCCGCCCAATTTGGTCAGAAGTTGGATACCTACCTGGCCCACACGGCTCGTCAATCTTCACACGCGGCGAAACTCAATCGCTGTGCACCGTTACACTTGGTACTAAGTTAGATGAGAAAATTATCGACGAGGCTTTGATTCAAACTAAAGACCGCTTCCTTTTACACTACAACTTCCCTCCTTTTGCAACCGGCGAAGCCAAAGCGCAACGCGGAGTTGGACGTCGCGAAATCGGGCACGGAAACCTTGCATGCCGCGCACTTAAAAGCATGATACCAGACGATTACCCATACGTTGTGCGTGTTGTTTCTGACATTTTAGAATCAAACGGCTCATCATCAATGGCAACGGTTTGCGCAGGAACATTAGCGCTGATGGACGCCGGCGTCAAAATCAAGAAACCTGTTTCGGGCATCGCAATGGGACTTATCTCTGAAAATAAAGGAACAAACTTTGCGGTTCTTTCTGATATTTTAGGCGACGAAGACCACCTTGGCGATATGGACTTCAAAACCACTGGCACACGCGATGGATTGACCGCTTGCCAAATGGACATCAAGGTTGACGGCTTGTCGTACGAGATTTTGGAAAAAGCACTTGCACAAGCTCACGAAGGCCGTATGCACATCTTGGATAAGATTCAAGAAACAATTGCAGAGCCCCGTGCCGACTTGAAGCCACACGCCCCACGCATTGTTACAATGACAGTTCCAAAAGAATCGATCGGCGCCATCATTGGCCCTGGAGGAAAAATCATACAAGAAATACAAGCCGCAACAGGCACTATCATTACAATCGACGAGATTGACAATGTTGGCAAAGTCGAAGTTGTTGCCGCTAACAAAGACTCAATTGATGCGGCAATTGCACGCATCAAAGGCATTGTTGCAGTGCCCGAAATTGGCGAGGTTTACGTTGGTAAAGTAAAATCAATTGTAACCTTTGGCGCATTTGTTGAGATTTTACCCGGCAAAGAAGGCCTGATGCACATATCGGAAATAGAATGGCGTCGTTTGGAGAAAATTGAAGATGCAGGTTTGAAAGAAGGCGACGAAATAGAAGTTAAACTGCTTGACATCGACAAAACAGGCAAACTAAAATTGTCGCACAAAGCATTACTGCCACGTTCCGACGGCTACGCCGAACGCCCTGAGCGCCACAACAACAACAACAACGACCGCCCTCATCATAACAATGGACAACGCCGGTTTTTCCACCGCAACAACGATGGAAACAATAATCAAGAAAATTCTTAATTTTTCATATTGATTGTTCTGAAGAGTCGCCTTGTGCGGCTCTTTTTTTTACCATCTTATCACCTATCCAAAATTTATTTTGCAAACACCAATAATTTCTTAATTTGCCGTCATTAAAATCAGACGAGAATGAACTACGTACTATTTGACGACAGAACTTGGGATGAATTACTACCATTAACATTCACCCGCCCGGTAGCAGAAATTCGCATTGGCATTCTCACAATTCGCGAAAAGTGGGATCAGATCGGAAGAG
>CALBPW010000040.1 GCA_937899145.1 uncultured Bacteroidota bacterium | reverse complement strand
GGCAATATGACTTTTGCCGACGAAACGCATCTGTATATGGATGTCAATAACATAGTTGGCAGAACAGGCAAATCGTTTACACTTGGCGAGAGTAGCCAATTGCATTCAAATGTTCCCGCCGACTCAGGCTACGCTTTCCCCCAAGGATTCAGCACTTACACATTGCCCGAAAGTTCGATTATGTACCTCGAAGGTTCAAGCAATCAGAAGTTATGCCCCGATGTCGAATATGGACGTGTTTACTTCAACGGAGCCGCCGCTCGCACTGTCGGACTTGCCGGTACAACGAAAGTTAGAAACAACTTGTATGTCAACAACGACGCGATAACCTTTGTTGATAACGGATACGATTTGTATCTTGAAGGCGCCACCAACGACCTGCGCAACTACACCGCCACTTCAACCATCTATCTCGACGGCAACCAAAACCAGAAAGTTTATGCAGGAGGTGTGTTTACAAACTTGTATCTGAATAATTTAAAATTGGCTGGTACAGGAGTAAAAGAGATTGATGAAACAAATGTTCACATCAGTGGCGATATTGATGTGGCGGCAGGTGCTACTTTCAACTGCAACGACCCTGTTTATTTCAGCGGTGATAAAATCACTAACGCAGGCACTTTCAACCATTACGGCGGTACGTTCACATTTGCGGGAGCCAAGGCGCAAACCATCAAAATGGGTGCTGACAACAAATTTTATGGCTTGATAATTGATGACGGCAACGAAGTTACAGTTGAAGATAATGGTATAACAGTCGGAAACGGAGTGTTTACGCTTGGCAATGACTCAAAATTGGATATGGGTGCGTATACTCATTATATTGCTTCAACTCAGATAGATAAAACCGAAACAAGTACTTGGACTACAGAAAATTCGAACTTCATTTTCAATAGAAGTGGTACGCAATATCTGCCAGCACTTAAATGCAAGAACATTCAGTTCGCAACTTCGGGTACTAAATATTTGCGCGGCGATTTGCAAGCGCAAGATGTAACAATCGATGAGGGTGCCGGATTTTCAGTTGGCTCAAGTTCTGCCGATGCCTATACTATTTATGTATCAGGCAGTTGGCTGAATAGCGGCACATTTACAAGCCAACTTGATACAGTCTTTTTCGATTCACCAACCATTGACAACTCAAAGGTTATCAAATCGAACGAATCGTGGTTCAATGCCGTAGTGTTTAACAAAACCGATAAATCGGCAAGCACCTACAAACTGCAAGACCGTATGTTGCTGAAAGAGGGAATGATTATTGGAGCCAATGCAATGGTTCACCTCAATGGCAATAATATGGTTGTTGGTAACGACGACGCTAATTCAACAATAGTGCCTTATCGCCCTGATGGCGAGTATGTTAACGTGCTTGCCGATGGCCATTTGTACATAAATGAAGGTGCTGCTTTGCAGTTCGACCACAACGACGACAATACTCACCTTAATGTTTGGGGAACATTGTCGATGATTGGCACAGCAACAGCAAATGCGGTTATTAGTCGTAGTTCCGGCTCCGATTATGTTGGTACTGAGGTAGATATAAAACCGGGCGGTAAAGTGGCAGCTAAATATTATCAAGTTCAATATTTGGCGCCAACAGGCTTTGTTATCAATAACGGGGCAACCATCGATGATGAAAATAACCTGTCGAATGGTA
Source organism: uncultured Bacteroidota bacterium (assembly GCA_937899145.1). GTDB lineage: Bacteria > Bacteroidota > Bacteroidia > Bacteroidales > SZUA-534 > RUG13583. The sequence continues at coordinate 1,251 of CALBPW010000040.1, read as the reverse complement.
TTTGGTCGAATATGTACACTGGTACAAGTTACACATCAATTATCGATAAATCGACAGTTGTCGATAAATTTATCTACTTGACAATAAATGTCGATAACGTAGCCAATGAAATTCAAAACCTATCGTTCATACATGGCGGCTCGCCTGTTATTGGCACTCATTTTAATATGGAGCGCGACACATTGCTTGCCAATAGCATAACTCTTGGTGGAACTATCAATGGTACAATGGGTTATCAAAACTATGAACGCTATTGCTTCCGCGCTACCGACACCAAACATACAACGCCAATTACGCACAAAATTATTTGGCCACCAGTAACTCAAATTGTGTGGACGGGTGCTGTTAGCTCCGATTGGTTTAATGCTAAAAACTGGTTGCCAAAACAGATACCAACCGAAAATATATCGGTTTTGATTCCGCTAACAGCAAACTCTCCAATCATCTATCGTGATGATGCGGTATGTAATAATTTGACAATAACCAACGGCGTACTTACCATTGAAGATGGTGTAACTCCGCTTGTAGTAAAAGGTTCGGTTGATGTGCAAGACGGTGGTGTGCTATCGGTTGAAAACACAGGCGAAATAGATGTTTACGGCGACTGGAGCATTGCAACTAAAGGCTACTTTGTTCCGAGAAACGGACTTGTGAAATTTATGGCAGCAGGCGGTAGCGTCTCTATTGTTCCACGTAAATCTGACTTTAACAATGTTGAATTTGCAGGCGCTGCAACTTATATGTTGACAGGTTCAACCATCAACTTTAAAGGTGATTTTACAATAACCAGCGGTTTGGTTTGGCCGTCAACAAATAACTATACATATAATATATATGGTAACTACTCGATAAGCGATGAGGGTAGCTTCTATCAAAATGTTACCGGGTATGTGAAATTTATGGGAACTGACCAATCAATAGCAAATGGTCAGTTTAGCCGTGTCCGATTCTCAAATTCAGGCACAAAAACTCTCAGCGGTTCGTTTAGCGCAATTTATAATAGTTCTAACCGCAGCTACAAAACAATAATTGTTGAGGACGAAGCGGTGTTGGCAGTAGCTTCGGGCTGTGCGCTTAATATTAAAGGTAATGTGCAGATAGACGAAAATGCCACATTTGATGATGGCGGCGAAACTCACACATTTACAGGATATTATTGGGAAGATGCAGGTGCGCACATAGGTAGCGGAATGGTTGATTTCCGCGGCAACCACGTACAATATATATATGGTGGGGCATTTCACAATTTGC
>CALBPW010000039.1 GCA_937899145.1 uncultured Bacteroidota bacterium | reverse complement strand
CACTCTTTCCCTACACGACGCTCTTCCGATCTCTGATATTGATGTGTTTGAATCGGTGCGTTCTCGTTTTTTAACATAACCATATCCCAAACTTTGGAGGTGTTCGTCGGCTTCTACTGAGGCTACTGATTGGTCGGCAAGCCGGATACGCATACTTTGCATCCCATTTGCGGGTATTGTGTAATATTTATTTTGATATTTAACATAAATGGTATCAGTTGGGGCAACATTAGTCAGTCCAAATTCTCCATGTTTATTGGTTAGCGCATAGTTGCTTTTGCTGTTTGTAAATACTCGAGCGCGCTTGGCTGGACTATTGTGTATATCGGTAATGACTCCATTAAACGGAATGTTTTGTGCGTCCGCCTGTTGTATTAATGCGAGTAGCAATGCTGCTGAAATTGACAATAATTTTCTCATAATCAATATTTTTTGCTAAGATGCGAATCTTTTTGCAAAAAATGAATCACTATAAGTTTATTATCGAAGAATCGACAAAAAATGTGGACGATTCAGTTTGTTTTTTCCGATATTCAGCAGATTATACAACTGCGAAAAATGCGAAAAAAATATCTATAACCGATTTTAGCCGATAATATTTCGAGAAAATGATTAATGTGTAAAAATATTGTGCCTCTATGTTTTTTTAGGTTAAAATCGGGTTTCTTCGGTAAGAAGGAATATTGTTGGAAGATGTCTGTGGTCAAAAAAAAAGGCCAGGACAAATGTTTGTTCCGGCCTTTAATTGCAAAACAGGCATGCGTTAACCTTTTAGTGCTTTTATTTGCTCGTCGACAGCTTTGATTTTTGCTTCGGCATCGGCCTGCTTCTTGCGTTCGTTTTCTACAACAGCAGCGGGTGCGCCATTCACAAATTTCTCGTTCGATAGTTTTTTCAATACCGATGCAAGGAATCCTTCAAGATAAGTGCGGTCGGCATTGAGTTTAGCAAGTTCGGCTTCAACGTTAATATTGTTGCCAAATGGAACATAAAATTCGGTTGTTTGAACCATAAAGGCAACTGTGCCGTCAACTTTCTGATTTACAGTTTCAATGGATTCCACATTGCCCATTTTTGCAACGATGCTGTCGAAAGCGTTGTTGTAACCTTTGCTACCTTTGTTCACATATAATTTAATGGCATCGCGATTTGGAATTTTCTTATCGGCGCGAACGTTTCTAAGTTCGGTAATTATCTGTTTAACATTTTCAAAATCTGTAAGATAATTTTCATTATAATTACCGGTTTCCGGCCATTGCGCAACAATCAAACTATCAGCGGTTTCGCGTTGTTTTATTGATTGCCAAATTTCTTCTGTTATGAACGGCATAAATGGATGCAGAATTTTCAGCATCTTTTCAAATAGTTCAATAACAGCATTATACGTTTCGGCATCGCAAGCGGTTTGGTAAGCGGGTTTTACCATTTCGAGGAACCATGCCGAAAATTCGTCCCAGAATAGGCGGTAAGCGGTCATTAGTGCTTCTGATAGGCGGAATTTGTCGAAGTGGTCGTTGAGTTGCTCAATCGTGTTGCTTAATTTTTGGTTAAACCACTCAATGGCAATGCGAGCAGCCTCTGGCTGTGGCATTTTGTTGTCAACATCCCAACCATAAATCAAGCGGAACGAGTTCCAGATTTTGTTGGCAAAATTTCGGCCTTGCTCTGGCAGTGAGTCGTCGTAAAGCAAGTCGCCACCAGCGGGTGAGCAAAGTAGCATTCCAACACGTAC
>CALBPW010000038.1 GCA_937899145.1 uncultured Bacteroidota bacterium | reverse complement strand
GAGGTGAAGAACGATTTGCGGTTTCTCCCAACCAAGTTCTTTTGCGTACTCAACAGCACCTTGAGCCATATAGCGCAAGATTGTCGCGTTTGCGTATTTGCGTGCACCTTTCGATACTTGCATAATAACTGGAGATTTTGTCTCAACAGCTGCTTGTACAATGGCTTGCATTTGTTCCATTGTGTTGAAGTTGAAAGCTGGAATTGCGTATCCGCCTTTAACTGCTTTGGCAAACATTTCACGTGTGTTAACCAAACCTAAATCTTTATAATTTACCATTTTATATATGATATTAAGTTAAAAAAATACTTTTTATCTTTTGCGCAAAGATATTATTCTTTGTCAAAATTCAGTTTTTTTATGCCGATAAGTTGTGATATTTTTTAGTGTTCGTTTTTAAAGGTTTTATTTAGGCATCAATACTTCCTGTTAAACGGATTTGTATTGGTTCTCAACTCTCTTTCTAAGCTCTTCACTCTAAACTTTTTTAAACTCTAAATCCTACAAGTAACTGATCGTCAGTCTGATTTATGCTTTGTCCTGATTCGGTACTCCATTTTTTTACAGCATCTTCGATAATTTGCTTTTGTTCGGCAAAAGGCTTTTTGTAGTTGGCTTCAATCAAGTTGTTAAGCCTTATCGATGTGAATTTTATAGCTTTTTTGTCGTTGAGTTGTTTGGCAATGCCATTGGTGTACATATATACGGCATCGTTTTCCGACAGATTGATAATGTTATTGGTAAAGGGCTCGTCAATTCCTTTTTGGTAGCCGATTATCATTTTGTCGGGTTGATAGATTATAAGTCCGTTGTGTCGTGCGATTATCAGTGGGAGATAGGCCCCCGCATATTGCATTTGGCGTGTTTGGCTATTTAAAATGCAGAGTGCGATGTGCATAGTGTGTGGAGTGACATTGTCGCTGTCTTTTTGGTGCAGCGTTTCAATGGTTTTGGCTCGCAGAAGGTTCAAAATTTCAGCGGCGCTATTGTCGGTTATTCTGAAATTTTCGTCGGCAATAATGTCGTTTAGCGATGTCATTCCTAAAATGCTAACAAAAGCACCTTGTACGCCGTGACCTGTGCAATCGGCTATTGCAAGTATCTTATATTGAGCCACTTGTGTCGCCCAGTAGTAGTCGCCAGATACTATTTCCATTGGATTCCAAATAATCAGGCTTTCGCCAAAAATGGTGTTGATAATTTCGGGTGATGGCATAATGGCTGTTTGTATTCCTTTGGCATACAGCAGGCTGGCTGTTGTTTGATAGTTGATGTCGGCAAGTTTATCGCGTTGCTCAACAAATTTTTTGTTTTGTTGAATGAGTATGATGTTGGTTTTGTGCTCGCGTTTCCAATCGCGATAGATAATTACGCCAAAAATGCTGATTATGAGTAGGAAAGCGTAAATGATGTAGCTGACAATGCGCATGTGCTGCTTGTTAACATTTAAAATGATGGATTTTCGTTCTTCATCAAGCTGATGTTGGCGTAGATTTCGCTCAAAGTCTTCTTTCGCATTTATTTTCACAGAGTTGACTGTAAAATCACGGTCGATATTTTGATTTTGTGCCAATATGTGTTTCTTCTTGTATTCCAATGCTTTATCGTAATCGCCTAAGGCTTCGTAGCATTTTGTGCATAGATTATAAATATCAATAAATGCGTAGCTGTAATTTTCGGTTTGGGCTTTTTTCTCAATGTTTTTCAGTAAGTTAAGTGCTTGATGTGCAAGTTTGACGTTTAGCAGATATTTTACTTTCCACAATTCGATGTTGTAGTAGTAACCATCGTAGTAGCCGTGTTTTTTTGCTAAATCGGCGGCAATGTTGTAGTAGTAAAGGCTGCTGTCGAGCATTAGTGTGCGTTGTGTGCCTCTTACTATTGTGGAGTAGTTTAGGTACACTTCCATTTGCCCTTGTGCGGCATGGCATATATAGTACTCATTTTCAATTTCTTGTGCTATTTGGTATGTTTTGTTTCCGTGCCATTTGGCATTGATTATTGTTGCGGTGTCGCCCGTCGATTCAAATTCGTTGCTGTTGATGCAGCATAGAAAATAGTTGTCGATGAGTATTTGGCGCGTGTTATTGTCTTGCAAATCAATTTCGAGAGCTTCGTTGATATAATTTTTCGCGTTTTGGTACAAGCCTGTTGACATGTAAATAAGCCCCAAATCGCGTAGGGTGTAGGTCATTGCTGATGTCTTTCCAAGTTCTAAGAGTATGTTTAGTGATTTGTTAAAGTATTCATTTGCAGTTTGATGGTCGCCTAACTCGTTGAGGCACTCGCCTGCTGCGGTGTAGCATAGGGCTACATGGTATTTGTCGCCAATTGAATCGAATAAGTGTAATGCTTTGTAGTCGTATTCCAAGCCAAGTTCAAGTTCGGCAATGTTGTAGTAGTACCAACCTAAGCTGTAGTAGGCGTTTGCTACCCATTTGCTCTCGCCCATGGCTTCGGCAATGGTGTATAGCGATTGTGAGTATTTTAAAACCGAATCGGCATTCGTGTGTTTGCTGCATATTTCTGACAATACGTTCAATTTATTGGTGTCGTTTGGCATAGCAGACACAATGCGCGTTAAGCTGTCAATATTGTTTTGCGCGCCAACCTCAGTGTTGCCAAGCAGTAATGCTACTTGCATTATTGTCATTATCAATATGTTAGCAGCCGTTTTCTTCATTGTGTTTTAAATTCTGAATCCGCAAAGTACAATATCATCGGTTTGGGCAAAATTGCCGCCTTCATTTGTGCGCCATTGGTGCAGTTTTTCTAATATTATTTGTTGTTGCTCGTCAAAAGGTTTGTCGTGTATTGTTTGCAGCAGTTTTACAAGCCGGCGAGTTGTGAATTTCGATTCGCTGCCATCTTCTTTGTTTCCAAACTGGTCGGGTATTCCGTCAGAAAACATATAGACGACATCGTCTTTCTGCATGTTTATGATATTGTTGCGGAATGGGCGTTCGTCAATCTTCATAAAGCTAACTGGCATTTTGTCGGCTTTTAGTTCGATAGTTTTTTCTCCACGTATAATTATTAGTGGCCGGAAAGCGCCTGCATACTGAAGTTCTGAACTGTCGCTGTCAAGTATGATGATGGCCATATCCATGCCATCAAGTGTCATTGAGTTTTGCTCGGTTTGGTGGAGTGATGTTATCACATTGTCGCGCATACTATTTAAGATGTCGGCAGCGGTTGTGGTGGCAATGTTGCTACTTGCTGAGGCTGTAATATCGCTAAGAGCGCGTACGCCAAGCATACTCATAAAGGCGCCCGGTACGCCATGTCCCGTGCAGTCAACAACGGCAAATAGCTTCCGGTTTCCGATTTGTGTGCCCCAATAAAAATCGCCCGATACGATTTCGAGTGGTTTCCAAAGCAGCAGCATCGGTCCAAAGATATTTTCTAACGTCGTTTTTTGGGTCAATATTGAGTTTTGAATGCGCTGCGCGTATGTGATGCTCTCTGTTATTTGCATATTGATGACCTCAAGCTGGTTGCGTTGCGTTTCAACCTCTTCAACGCGTTGTTCAAGAATTTTGCTTAATTGCAATTTGTGCCGCCTGCCACGATAAATAGTTGAAATAAAGATGAGTAGTAAAATGATGAGCCCAATAGCCGAACCATTAATTGTGCGTTGGAGTTTGTATTCTTCCATCTCCTTTATGCGCTTTTTCTGGTCGTCAAGACTAATCTGCGTCAGCATATCGTCAAATTCACTTTGTACGCTTGATTTTGAGGCATATAGCGAGAAGTTTTTGCTTAAAAATTCGTCTTTTAAATCGGTACGTTTGCATAAATATTCGTAAGCTTTCCGATTATTGCCGATAGCTTCAAAGTATTCGTAATAAACAAGATACAAATCCATTAAGAAGAAAGCTGATGAGTCGCGTTCAAACATTTTGTCGGCTGTTGTTATCATTTTGTAAGCGGTGTCGAAGTTGCCGTCAGCAATGGCGTAGCGGGCTTCTTGCAGTTTGAAATCGCACGATTGTTCTAAAAAACCATTTTTTTGCGCTACATGGTGTCCTATATTGAAAAACATCCGGCTGCTATCCATTAGTTGCTGACGCAAATCGCCTGTTTTGTTGATGGCGTATGTGAAGTAGATGCGCATTAGGTTTTGGCAAACTATCATTATATCAAATTCATCGCCAACTTGTTTTATTAGTTTGTAGCCTTTTAGTCCATAGCTTCTTGATTTTTCTATTAAACTATCTTGCAGTAAATCTTCGTATTTGCTCATTAATGTTACTGAAAAATGCCGATAATCATCGGCGATTTTTTTTGTGTTATTCTGTAATATATCGAGTTCAAGGGCTTTGCTAAAATGCTCTTCTGCTGTATTATATAGTTGGTAATCGGCATACATCAGACCCAATGAACGATAAATTTCACTAATATTTGAAGTGTCGTTTAGTTCGTAAAATATTTGCAGGGCGCGATAATCGTACTTGTCAGCTTCGGTAAAGTTGCTCATCATAGCCATAGTGTTGGCAATGCTGTGGTAGCATAGTCCCATTCCCTTTTTGTATTGGACGGAGTCGCAAACGTCTAAAGCCTTGAAATAGTATATGTTGGCTGTTTTGTAATCGTAATTATAATAGTAGCACCAAGCGATTATTCTTAATGCTGCAACCATACGAATGTAGTCGCCCAATGTGTTTGCTATTGAAACTTCTATCTGGCTGTATTTCAGCGTTGAATCAACATTTTGATGATTGTGGCTGATGTAGTCGAGCGCTTCAAGACGGAGCAAGGAATCGGTGGCATTGTTGGCAATGTTGATTGCGCTATCCATTGCGTGGGTGTAGCTATCGTCGTTTTGTGCGCGCACGTTGTTTGCGCACAAACCGACAATTAGGCTTAATATGCAGATTTTTAATATTATATTCAATAGTTCTTTCTATGGATATATTATTATTAATATAAGTTTTCGGAAGTTTTGGATATTCTTCTGGTTTAGAATAATTGTTTCTTTCTGAAGAAATTTCTTGGTCTATTGTTTGAAATTTATGATTT
>CALBPW010000037.1 GCA_937899145.1 uncultured Bacteroidota bacterium | reverse complement strand
GACCACCGAGATCTACACTCTTTCCCTACACGACGCTCTTCCGATCTATGTTTACTCATATTGGATTACCGCTTTTGAAATTATTTGTTTTCTTCTTTCAGCTATCTGAACAAGTCATCGAGTGTCAGTTCTGCTTGAATGTCGTAGTACTGCTCGTTGCGCACAAGTCCGTATGGTGTTATCATAGTGAGGAATATACCTTGTTTGGTGCCAGTTTCGATAGTGAAATTCTGCCGGCGTGTTCGCAAACGTTCGCTCTCATCTTTGGTAAGAATAAATTTGTCGGAACAAAACTTTATTTCGCACAAATTCAACATTCTGTCCGCACGGTCAAGAATCAAATCTATCTGTGACTTGGGTGCTGTAGTTCTGCTTCGCCACGAATAATACTCCACGGCAATCCTATCCAATCCGAGGGCATGGCGGATTTGTTTTATATGCACATTGCAGACGTGTTCAAAAGCAAGACCTTGCCAAGTGTTTATTACAGAAGTGTTTACGTGTTGCTCCCAATAGTCGTTAGTTGTCAGTTTTTGGGCAAAGTTGAGGTGGAACAATGTAAACAAATCAACCAACTGAAAATATGCCTCATTGTTTTTGGGCTTGCCGTTTACCTTGGTAACATAACGACGTATGATGTCGCAATATTCAAGGTTTTCGAGTTGATTGCTCAGTGTGCCACTTGACGAAATTTTGAGAGCGGCGGCGATTTCGTTACGAGTGAGCCCGGACTTGTTTTTGCCCAAAACTTCAACAATTTTGAGGTAAGGCTCGGGCGACTTGAAAAGCGAACCATACAGCCTTTTGTATTCTTGACTGAGTTCAGAGTTCTTTTTGAAATAGATTCGGTCGATGTTTTGCGCCAAACTTTCATCCGGGTTCAAGAGACTAAGATAAAACGGTATGCCACCCAACATCATATACGTTTCAACTATGATTTGACGCGGCCAAAATATATTTTGCGAATGAAGATACTCCTCTGTTTCAAAAAGGTTAAACTGCCGCAGATATATTGTGTGCGTTGTACGGTCGTGAAGTCCTCCATGGTTGTTGACAATATTGTCTATCATCCAAGATGTTGCAGAACCACAAACAATAAGCACCACATCGTTGCGGACGGCAGCCCATGTGTTCCAAAAATATCCCAACGCCCTAACGAAACCCGATTTTGCGGTGTCGAAACATGGCAGTTCATCAAGATAAATCACACAGCGTCCATCCCTTTGTTTTTGGTCTAAAAGTGTTTTGAGAGCCTCAAATGCTTTTAACCATGTGTCAGGCTGTGCGCCATCGTAACCGTGTTTAACGAGGGCTGCGGCAAAGGCGAACAACTCCTCATCTTTGTTGCCGCCAATAATGCCGGTAGCCGCAAAGGTGTATTCGTCGTTAAAAAAATGCTGAATCAGGTAGGTTTTCCCTACGCGCCGCCGTCCGTATACAGCAACAAATTCAGATTTTCCCGACTTCATTATGTCGTGGAGCGTTTTCAACTCATCTTTTCTGCCTATAAATTGCTTTTTCATATCGATTGATTTACAAATAATTCGACCTGTAAATATAATATTTTTCGCCAAAACTGCCGTAAAAAATGAGTTTTGGCGAAAAATAAATCTGATAATTCGCCAAAACTGCCGCAAAAAATGAGTTTTGGCGAATTATCAGTTTTTTATCACCTCACTTTTTTCCCAACCTCAATTCTTTTTCCATATTCTGCCCGCAACAAGCAATCATTCAATCATAGCCGGTTCCTCATTCGCCTAACTCGCCTCTTACGATGAGGTTGTAACACTTCTTTCACCCTCAGCAATCTGCTCGATGTCTGTCACGGCAAAAAAGTTTATGCTCAATACGACAAACCGATGTTGCAATGGAACCGTTTTGTAAAAGATTTTTGCGCCGCCACTGCCACCGCCATTTTCCCCGACAAAATCAAAACAGCTTCAATCCTTTGTGCGCAACTCCGCCTGCGAAATGGCCTATACTACGGAATTGCTGGAGGAGCTTGGGGTGATTTTGCGTCTTTATTCCCCCGAAAAAGTGTAATCACTCCCGATTATTCCCCCGAAAAAGTGTAATATTCTTTGATTATTCCCCCGAAAAAGTGTAGTTTTACAATCTGATAATCAAAACCATTGCAATGAAAAGGTTAATTTACAACGACTTAGTTAAATGGAAAAACAATACCGACCGCAAACCGCTCATTTTGTTGGGCGCAAGACAGGTGGGGAAGACATATATTCTCAAAGAATTTGGCACAAATGAGTTTAAAAACATTGTTTACGTCAATTGCCATCAAAACGAGTTCACAAACAACTTGTTTCACAATTTAATGGCGAAGCGGATTGTTACTGAGATTGAGAGATTTTACGACGAGAAGATTGTAGCGGGAGAAACGCTGTTGGTATTCGATGAAATTCAAGAGGCGCACAACGGAATTGCATCGCTTAAATATTTTTGCGAGGATATGCGCAATCTTCACGTTGTAGCGGCCGGTTCGCTGTTGGGAATTTCGCTCCGCAGCGATGAATCGTATCCCGTGGGCAAAGTGGAGACGCTAAAAATGTATCCGATGAGTTTTTCGGAGTTTCTGATGGCGGAAGGACGACTGGGACTTGTGGATGTGCTTGACGAATTGGCATGGGATTCAATGAAATCGATGAACGAAGAATTTACCGAGTTGCTCCGTCAGTATTATTTTACAGGCGGAATGCCGGAAGCCGTGCGGGATTTTGTGGAAGGCAAAT
>CALBPW010000036.1 GCA_937899145.1 uncultured Bacteroidota bacterium | reverse complement strand
ATTCCTTTGGCGCCCATTAGTCCGAACAAAGACAAACTGAACATTATTTTCCCAAACGCGTCTAGGCCCTTTTTAAGCTCTTTCTCGTCTATTTCACCGAGATCCTTAATAGTGCCAACCATTATGTTCAACGCATTTGCAAATATAATCATACCTATTGAGCCAGCTAACAATGATGCACCGTTACTTCTTAATGCAGCAGCGTATAAGGACAAAGTAGCCATAAGCTGCGTAATAGCAGAAATCCCTTTTTGCAGCTGTTCCTCAGGTACGAGGGATAAAATTGCTGCAGCAATTGCCAACGCCAACACGCCATACACGCTAACACTCAAATCAGATGTTGCGCGATTGGCGCGGACTCGCCGCCGTTTTTCTCACAAGGGCACATTTGGCAACGCACTGCTTGTGGCAGGCAGTTTCAAAATGACAGGAGCTGCTGTGTTGTCGGCGCGCGCTTGCATGCACACAGGTTGCGGACTGCTTACAGCGCACATTCCGCAAACGGCAAGCCAAGCCTTACAAACAGCCATTCCTGAAGCTATTTTAAGCATTGATAAAAAGGAAAATCTAATTTTTCAACCCGATAAAATCCAAAAATTCAGCGCAATAGGCATTGGTCCGGGTATCGGACAATACGACAATGCCCGCCAAACACTTGCCGATGTTATCCGAAACGCTAAATCGCCATTAGTTATTGACGCCGATGCGTTAAACATTCTCGGCAACAATCGCGATTTATTAGAAAAATTGCCAGAGAACACCATTCTAACCCCGCATCCTGCTGAGTTTGACCGCATAACACGCAAACACACATCGTGCTATGAACGAATGCTTTCGCAGGCAGAATTGGCAGAATCGCTGCACGTGATAATTGTGCTCAAAGGTGCATTCTCCTCGATTGCAATGCCCGACGGGCGTGTGCTATTCAACTCCACAGGCAATCCGGGTATGGCAACAGCTGGCAGCGGCGATGTTTTAACAGGAATTATCTTATCTTTGTTGGCTCAAAAATACCGCCCGGCTGATGCCGCAGTTTTGGGCGTTTGGCTGCACGGAATGGCCGGCGACATTGCTGCTCAAACCGATGGCGAAGAGTGGATTATAGCAAGCAATATCATCGAAAACTTAGGAAAAGCATTTATCGAATTAAGAAAATGAAAAAAAAATCGTTATTAGCATTGCTGATGCTTAGTTGCATTAGCTCTTTTGCTCAAAAAGAAACCGAAACTTCATACTATGTAAATGCCATCAACAACACAATAAACATTGATGGACATCAAATTATATATTACTTGCCACAGAATTTACTAACTGTAAATCTGGAATTTACGCAAATCAGCAAAGCGAAAGGGCCGTATGCCGAATTTGCCGAAAAATATCTGAACATAACTTCAGACATAATTACTGAAGATGGTTTACAATTTCTAATTAAAAAAATAAATGTAAAGCGATACGCTGTCCCTGACACAGCTCAACTCTACGCACTAAATTTTACAGGGCAAGAGTATCTTCCTATGGTTCAATTAAGTACAAATAGTACGATTTTAGCGTGCAATAGCCATCATATTGCTGACAACCCAAATTTTGCAGCGCCAGAAACAAATTTTAACAACAATATTGAGCCAATTCAATTTTTAGATTTAGGCGTTAAACCATTTCTTTTTGAAGAAGAAGATACTGAAGATGTTGATAATGACTCGATTAGCAATGTGAAAAACGAGCCGAAAATGATAGTACGCACACCCGAAGAATGTGCTGCCGAAGCAGCCGCGTTTATCCGCAAAATTCGCAAACGCCGCCTAAAACTTGTCGCCGGCATTAGCGGCGAAGCCAATAATGCCGATGGTGACGCCATTCGCACAATGATTAAAAATCTGAATAATTTGGAGAATGAATATCTGCAATTATTCATCGGAAAAACCGTTAAAAACACTTATAAACAAGCAGTTACACTTATACCAAATTCTAACCAAAATGAACAACAAATAATTGGTTATTTCAGCGAAACCGAAGGCTTTTCAACAACCAAGAAATCAAGTTCTTACCCCATTACACTTAAAATAACATCAATAACCAGTGTGCCGAAAGTTGATATAAAAGCCGTTGAAACATCGGCAAAATCAACATCGAACGTTAAATACGGAATTTACTACCGAATACCTGCAACCGCCAAAATATCAATAGATTGCGATGGCCTTTTGCAACATACAGAACAAATGGTAATTGCGCAAAAAGGCTACGTTGTTCCATTGCCGGCCGATTACTTGAATAATCACAAATACGCCATCGAATTTGATGCTGAAACTGGCGCACTAAAAAGAATATCAAGTAATTAGCAAATTATAAAATCAATTTTCAACCTACACAATGAGAGCATTGCACCTTGAAGGATTGCAAAAGCAACTTGCATTACTTGCAGGCCCCATTTTTATGGAGACACTGCTTGTAATGACATTGGGTGCTGTCGATACAATTATGTTAAGTCAGCACTCCGATAATAGTGTGGCTGCTGTTGGTATGGTAAACCAGATTGTCAGTATGATATTTTTGGTGTTTGAAGTTACTGCACTCGGCACTTCGATACTTTGCTCGCAATATATTGGCGCACGCCTTCGCGATAAGGTTGTGCAGACGGTTGGTGTATCAATATTGTTAAATGCCACCTTTGGCATCGGCATAAGTCTGCTAATGTACTTTTGCGCCGATAACATACTGAATTTGATGGGATTACGTCCTGAACTTATGGCAGATGGTTTGAGTTACATGCGCATCGTTGGCTCGTTTGCCTTTGTACAAGCCATTTCCATGGCAATTTCGGCATCGTTGCGCAGTGCTAACAAAGCCATATATCCGATGATGGTTACACTTATTGTCAACATTTTCAATATAATAGGCAACTATACACTAATTTTCGGAAAATTTGGAATGCCCGCTCTTGGCGTTGAAGGTGCTGCCATTTCAACAGCCGCAAGTCGCACTGTTGCAATGTGTGTACTATTCTATTTTTTGTTAAAGAAACATATTCCAAAATTTCCGCGCGAACTTTTCCGCCCATTTCCTTTTATCGAACTTAAAAACCTGTTACACATAGGAATACCATCAGCAGGTGAGCAAATGTCATATAGCCTTTCTCAAGTCGTTATCACTTATATGATAAATATGATAAGCAACGAGGCGCTTGCAACACGCACTTATTGCATGAACATAATAATGTTTGTCTATTTGTTCTCAATTTCAGTTGGGCAAAGCGGAGCAATCACCATTGGGCATCTGGTTGGTGACCGCAAACCTCATGCAGCATTTATTATTGGTAAATTGGTTATGAAAATTGCGGTCGTTACATCAATTGTCGTGTCGCTAATTTTTGCTCTTTGTGGAAAAAGTATTTTTAATTTTCTTACTGATAATCAGGAAATTATACAAGTGGGGGTGATAATACTTTGGATTGATGTAATACTCGAATTTGGGCGTGCGGTCAACGTGTTCGCAGTCAATGCTTTACGCTCAGCTGGCGATATTTACTTTCCAGTATTGATTGGCATTTGCGTAATGTGGACTGTATCAGTTGGGCTTAGCTATCTGTTTGGTTTGTCGCTTGGTTGGGGGCTTGTCGGCATGTGGATAGCCTTCTTGCTCGACGAAAATATCCGTGCTGCTCTCTTTATAAAACGTTGGTGGGGAATGAAATGGACAACAAAAAGTTTTGTTAAACAGTAAGCGCGCACTAAACTCTAACCGATTATATCCGACAAAAACAATATTCTATCTAAATAGTACCAATACTAAATATTCTAAACCTTCTAAACTTCAATGATACAAACCGCAATAAAAAAGTATTTGGCCACAACAAATTGTAATCAACTGAATATCAAAGGTGTAATGTTTGATATGGATGGCGTGATTTTCAATAGTATGCCACTACACGCAAAATCGTGGGTAAAAGCATTCGCCGATTGTGGAATAAAATTTACTGAATATCAAGTATATCTGAATGAAGGACGCACAGGCGCGGCAACAGTCGACGAACAATTTTTAAAATATTTCGGCAAAGAAGGGAATTTTCTTTTTATTAAATAACCTCTAAATACAGATTGAATAAGTGTCGCATAATGATCAACTAAATTTTTTTCTTCATATATTTTTATATCATTATTTAAACAATCAGGATAATATATCTCGGTATTATATAAAGAAGAATTTATATTTGTTATATCATTAGCAAAATTTATTATATTTTTATTAATTATATTATCTTTATTATTATTTGGTTTT
>CALBPW010000035.1 GCA_937899145.1 uncultured Bacteroidota bacterium | reverse complement strand
TTGATGGGCGGTGAGGAAAAGGACATCTTCAATAGATTCAAAGCTGAAGGTTTGAAAATCTATTATTTTCCTGATGTCGTTGTAAATCATATTGTCCCTTCACACCGAATCACGGCTGAATTTATTGTTAAATTGGCTTCCGGAATCGGAGCCAGCGAACGCATTCGTTGCAAAAGCAAAGGAACATCGGCATTGCTCAAACGCTATGTTTTAGAATCGGTGAAATGGGTAGCAACAATTGTTCTGTGGCTGTTTTACATGTCAACTTTTCGTTCAGCATGCGGCAACATGCTGGTAAGGTTCCGGTACAACGTAAGCTGCGGTTTATTAGGAATCGCGAATAGTTAATCCTTAAAATCCTTATAGTTCAATCGGCCTCAAACGAGTTTTTTTGCCAAGTGTTGGCAGAATATATTTCATCGCAATAGTTAACACGCGATTTTTTGATAAGATGGTCATAAAATAAACGCATAATATCTTAAAATCAGTATTATTGTTTAAAAGTTCAGGTACGATGGGAATATATGGATTTTTAAAAGATAATTTGTTTGGAAAACAAGATGCCCCGACAATCGCATTTATTGATGCGGAAGTTGGTGTGCATGACAAAAAGACGCACGATATTGCGGCTATTGTTGGCAATAAGCAGTTACATAGTACGTTACAACCTGAGTTTGTGCGATTTGTGGCTGATGCCAAATACATTTGCGGACACAATATCATCCACCACGACCTGGAATATCTGCCAAAATTAGAAGGGAAGAAAAACATTGATACACTTTATTTGTCGCCATTGCTTTTTCCGAAAAGGCCTTATCATAAACTGCTGAAAGACGATAAAATAGATACTGAAGAGTTGAACAATCCGCTGAATGATTGTCAGAAGGCGCGTGACTTGTTTTATGACGAGGTGAATGCGTTCAAAGAATTGGATGATGTTTGGAAATCGGTTTATTGCAACCTCCTTTACAGTCAAAAGGAATTTGGCGGATTCTTCGATTATTTGGAAATAAAACCTGATGACACAAATATCGGCCAATTGATAAAACAATTGTGTGATGGCAAAATATGCATTCATTCCCGAGTCGATTTAGTTGCAGACAAATATCCTGTCGAACTGGCTTATACGCTTGCGCTGATATCAACCGGTGATAGTTTTTCTGTAACACCGCCTTGGCTGATGCGCAATTATCCGAACATTGAAAATGTTATAAAATTCTTGTGTAATACGCCTTGTCATACTGAGGATTGCAAGTATTGTAACGACAAACTCGATATACACAGGGGATTGAAAGAGATTTTCGGCTACGAACAGTTCAGACTTTTCGATGGGGAACCGATGCAGGAAAAAGCCGTTCAAGCGGCAGTTGATGGAAAATCGCTGTTGACGATTTTTCCGACTGGCGGCGGTAAATCGCTTACGTTTCAACTGCCAGCTTTTTTGGCAGGACACGCGGTTCACGGCCTCACGGTTGTGATTTCGCCCTTGCAATCGCTTATGAAAGACCAAGTTGACAACTTGGCGGAACGAGGAATTACCGAGGCTGTGACCATTAACGGATTGCTCGACCCGATAACGCGGGCGAACGCCATTGAACGCATAGCAAACGGAAGCGCTACGATGCTTTACATATCGCCCGAAATGCTGCGGTCAAAAACCATAGAGAAATTGCTGGCTTCGCGCAATGTGGTGCGTTTTGTTGTTGACGAGGCTCACTGTTTCTCGGCTTGGGGACAGGATTTTCGTGTTGATTATCTCTACATAGGCGATTTCATAAAAAAACTTCAGGAAAAACGCGGCTTCAAACAACCCATACCAGTATCTTGTTTTACTGCAACAGCCAAACAAAAGGTTATAACCGACATACAAGATTATTTCCAACGGAAATTAGGACTGAAACTTGAAACCATAGCGTCGTCAGCAGCAAGGCAAAATTTGCGATATTCAGTTATTTATGCAGAAACGGACAATGAAAAATACAACTTGCTGCGCAATCTGCTTCTTGCCGAAAACTGCCCGTCAATTGTCTATGTGTCGCGAACTAAAAAGACTGCCGATTTGGCGGCCAAACTGAAAAAAGACGGCATTAACGCATTGCCATTCAATGGAAAGATGGAAGCCAACGATAAAGTTCAAAACCAAAATGCGTTTATAAGCGGTGATGTGGATGTTATGGTGGCGACTTCGGCTTTCGGAATGGGCGTTGATAAAGACAATGTCGGGTTGGTTATCCACTATGACATTTCCGATTCGCTTGAAAACTATGTGCAAGAGGCCGGTCGGGCAGGCCGAAACCCTAATATGAACGCAAAATGCTATGTTCTGTATAGCGACCACGACCTTGACAAACACTTCATTCTGCTCAATCAAACTAAAATCAGTATCAGCGAGATACAACAAGTTTGGTCGGCTGTGAAGAGTTTTACCAAACAGAGGCCGAATGTGAGTTGCTCGGCTCTCGAAATCGCCCGACAGGCTGGTTGGGACGATGAGGTTTCCGACATTGAAACCCGTGTGCGCACTGCCATTGCCGCATTGGAAGAAGCTGGATATTTGAGCCGCGGCAACAATGTTCCGCAGGTGTTCGCAACAGGAATTATGGTGAAAAATATGGACGAGGCGCGGCAGCGGATAACTCATTCAAAACTGTTCTATGATGAAAAAGAACAGCAGAACGCCATAAGAATCATTAAATCACTCATCTCGCAAAAGAACATATATTCTGCGACAGATGGTGATGCAGAATCGCGGATCGACTATCTGGCTGATATTATTGGCTTGAGCAAAGAGTCGGTAATTTCGTCGGTGAATATGATGCGGCAGGAAGGCATTTTGGCCGATATGTTTGACATGTCGGCTTTTATCGATTATTCGGCCAATAAATCGAAGCAGATTCTTGAAAACTTTGCACGGTTGGAATCGTTTATAATCGAGACAATTGCCGATGCGGATATGCCGTTTTCATACAAAATGATGAACGAGCAGGCAATAGCCAAAGGCATTCCTTCCAGCATAAAAAACATTCGGACCCTGCTTTACTTCCTAACCATAAAGTCGTACATTAAGAAAAAAGAGAATAGGCTAATTGACCCTGACGAGGACAAAAAAAGCGGCTTTGTGCGAACTTTATTGTGCCAAAGTAAGGAACTGACTGTCAAAAAATACAGCAAACGCATTGATATTTGCCGTTTTGTGATTGACCGATTATACAAACTGGTGCAAGCAAAAAACGCCGAATCAAACGCAGCGAAAGCGGCTGTCACCTTTTCGGTTGTTTCGATTCTTAACGAGTATAAACAGCAGAATAACAATCTGTTCCAACAAGAAGAAGACACAACTCTCGAGGAAATTGAAGATGCGTTGCTCTACTTGTCGAAGATTGACGCGATGAAACTTGAGGGCGGTTTTATGGTGCTATATAACGCGATGGAAATCCGCCGATTGAAAGAAACCCGACTGCAATACAAAGTCGATGACTATCGCTTGCTCAATGAATTTTACAAACAGAAAATCCAGCAGATTCACATTGTTGGCGAATATGCCAATTTGATGGTAAGGGATTATGCCGCCGCTCTTCAGTATGTGCACGATTATTTCCAAATGGATTTTAAAAAATTCATTGTCAAATATTTCAAAGGCGAACGGCTTGAACAAATTGACAAGAACATAACACCGCATAAATACGAGCAACTTTTCGGCGATTTGTCCGTCCGCCAACGTGAGATTATCGATGACAAACAATCGCGCTATATTGTAGTGGCTGCGGGGCCGGGA
>CALBPW010000034.1 GCA_937899145.1 uncultured Bacteroidota bacterium | reverse complement strand
CCACACTCACCAAGCGCATGGCCGAAGAGCTGCAGAAATATCTCACACGCATCGGCATCCGCTCAAATTATATCCATAGCGATGTCGAAACTCTTGAGCGTGTCAAAATTCTTGACGACCTACGCAACGGCCTCTTCGATGTTTTGGTAGGTGTCAATCTGTTACGCGAAGGGCTCGATTTGCCGGAAGTGTCGCTTGTCGCCATACTTGATGCCGATAAGGAAGGATTCCTGCGCAACGAGCGCGCACTAACGCAAACAGCCGGTCGGGCTGCCCGCAACGTAAACGGGCTTGTTATAATGTATGCCGATCAAATTACCGACTCAATGCAACGCACCATCGACGAAACCAACCGCCGCCGCGAGAAACAGTTGCGCTACAACGAAGAGCACGGCATCACTCCTACTCAGATTGTAAAAGCGAAACGCAAAGCCATCACCACCGAAGACGACATCGACACTGCAACGCCTTACTACCGCGAGCCTGAAAAAGTCGGATTAGCTGCCGAACCCGTTGTTGCCTATATGAGCAAAGAGGCTCTGTTGAAATCTATCGACAAAACCAAAAAGCAAATGGAACGCGCTGCCGACAAACTCGATTTTATGGAAGCAGCCCGCCTCCGCGACGAAATGTACGAGCTGCAAAAAGTTTATAACGGACGATTTGGTGGAAATGTGCTATAATTAACTAATAGCCAAAACAAAACTTTTTGCGCATAACAACAAAAAATTTTCATCAACATTTAACTTGGCATAAGATTTGCTAAGCAAGTGCGACAAAAAAAGCCGAAACGTTTCGGCATAATCTTAAAAGCAAAACTGATGAAAAGACTTTTTGTAATGGTTGGCACTCTGCTAACCGCAGCCACTACAGTTATGGCTGGTGGCATTTTGACAAACACAAACCAAAGTATTGATTTTTTGCGCAACCCTGCGCGCGATGGTGCTATCGGACTTGATGGCGTTTACTCAAACCCTGCTGGAGTAGCCTTCCTATCGGAAGGATTCCATTTGGCATTCAACTGGCAGTATGCGCATCAAACACGAACAATCGAATCAACAAATCCGACATTTAAGCTTGGGCGGAAAAACAATAGTTCCGCTACCAAAACATTTGAAGGCGTGGCCGACGCGCCCATTATTCCTTCGTTACAAGGCGCTTACAACAAAGGCGATTGGAGTTTACAATTCAACTTTTCAGTTCCGGGTGGCGGTGGCAAATGCGAGTTTGATAAAGGCATTGGTTCGTTTGAAAGTGTTGTAGGACAGATTGCTGAACAACTACAGCCACTTGGCGTTACAGGCTACGACATGGACGGCTACATGCAAGGCAAACAATACTATTTTGGCTTTCAGATTGGCGCCGCATACAAAATAACCGATAACCTGTCGGTTTA
>CALBPW010000033.1 GCA_937899145.1 uncultured Bacteroidota bacterium | reverse complement strand
CCAATATCAAAAAATATTGGCTCTTTTATAATGTCTGAGAAGGGACTTGAACCCATACAGATCTCTCCACATGAACCTGAATCATGCGCGTCTACCAATTCCGCCACTCAGACATATCACCATTCTACTATAAAATTTCCTCTTTTAAATGGATGTTAAGTTTTGTAAAGCTGATAAAATTATAATGTGGTATTGCCCGATGGAGCGTTTTGTGATTTTTCCCGACAAGATTAAAATTTCGCATTCAATGCGCAATCTGATTAATAAAAATTTGCTTTATTGTACTATAAATAAGGATTTTAGCGGAGTTATTGATGGCTGCTCTAAAGTTAATAACCGTAACTTGATGGATGGCGCATGGCTTGGACCTGACATTATCGAGGCCTATACCAATCTGCATAAAATGGGTTACGCTACCAGTGTTGAGGTTTGGCACGGCGATAAACTTGTTGGCGGTCTTTACGGGGTAACAATCGGACTTGCGTTTTTTGGTGAGAGCATGTTTTCAATTGAACCCAATGCTTCAAAAATGGCACTTGTCTTTTTAGCTCAGCGTATGACAAAATTCGGAGAGTTGCTTATCGATTGTCAATTTGAAACCGGACATCTGAAATCGATGGGCGGAGAAAGAATTAGTTATGAGCGGTATATAAAAATTATAGGTGATGGAAAAATGTATTAAAACAGTTGGATTTTTTGTTATAAAAGTTTAATACAAAGAAAAAATCGGCAAGGAGCCTTGCGCGGCAACAACGAAACCGAAGGCGCTTAAATTGACATGCTGATTGACCGCGCAGACAGGGCTGTCAATTTTTGCGAAATGAAATTCTACCAAGATGAATTCGCCGTTGGCAAGGCTTACGATGCCAAATTGCGCCATCGTGAGCAAACGCTTGTCAGCAATTTGCCCCGAACAAGGTTGTGCATCTTACATTAATAACACCATTCGGTCTGGCTTATAATGTGTTTTGGCGCTTTTCAGCAGGTTGTGCCGGTTGTTGGCTTGTATTGAGGAGTGTAAAGCCCTCACATAAAAACCGCATAAAACGTATATCAAAAGATGTACTTTTTCATTTTCTTTGTCGCACTAAAAACTGAAAATATTATGATTAAGCATCTTTCTGCAATAACTATTTTGTGTGCTTTGGCTGCCACATCAATGGCGCAAGACACTGCCAAAACAACTGCTGAGCAAAAATGGAGCTATAAGATGAGTGGTTTCATCGACCCTCAATTCCACATGGATACACGCGAGGTGGTGAGCGCACGCGAGGAGCAAATGCTCTTTTATCCGGCCCCCAAACTTTATGATGCCGACAGCAACGACATCAATGCACAGCCAAGTAACAATATGCTTGCAATTACAGCGCGAATCGGCTTGAAAATAAATGCGCCTGATGTGCTGAATGCAAAAATATTTGGCTATTTGGAAGGTGATTTTACGGGCTCAACCAACGATGGAATTAACATGTTGCGCCTGCGCCATGCTTATATAAATATGCGTTGGAAAAAATCGGATTTGCTGCTTGGGCAATATTGGCACCCGATGGTGGCGCACGAAGTGATGCCCGGTACGCGTCCGCTCAATATGGGAGTGCCATTCCACCCTTACTCGCGCTATGTGCAAGCTCGCTATACACAATATTTTGGTAAATTTGAGTTAAGCGAAATTGCTTGTTTTCAGCTCGATAACAAAGCCACCGGGCCTGAAGGCGGAAACACGGCATATTTGCGCAATAGTTGTGTGCCAGAACTGAATGCGCAGCTTTGCTATCGTTCTGAAAATGTGCTGCTTGGTGCAATGGTGAATTATGTTTTGCTTCAACCTCGCACATTCACAACCGACACTTCAGATAGAAAACATAAAACCGATACAAAAATTGGTTCAACATCGATTTCGGTTTTCGGAAAAATAAATGTTGATGAGATAAGTGTCAGATTACAAGGAATTTATGGTGACAATTTGTTTGAGCAAGGATTAATTGGCGGATACATCGAAAGTGAGTTGAAAAGCAATAACAAATACAAATACAGCAATTTAGGAACAACAACCATCTGGGTTGACCTTGGCCGCACAAAGGGTGTTTGTCGTCCGGGAATTTTTGCCGGTTATGGCCTGAATAATAATTTTGGCGATGAGGTTGCTGACAAAGAAAAGGTTTTTGGCCGCGGTTTCGATATTGATTACTTGTGGCGTGTTCAGCCTCGTGTAGGCTTCTATCCAACTGATTATCTGAACTTTTTTGCCGAAATTGAATATACAAATGTCCGCTATGGCAAAAAGGTTGTAGAAAATGGCAATTATCATTATAAATCGGATTATAATGTTGATAATTACCGTTTTATGTTAGCTGCGGTGTTTAATTTTTAATTGGCCGGAAAAATGACGGAAGCCGATAAATCGAAAATTGAAGAATTGAAGCGAATTCGCCAGCGCAACAACGATTTTGCTTGGATGCTTTGCGATTATCTTGACCAAAATCCACGCTTGATAACCAAAGAGCTGATGGCAGAGTCGAATCCAACAGAGTTGCTTCCTGACGAGGCTGTTTATGCGGCTTTGCTTGCTGGTTTCTGCGGGCTTGACACCGAAAATGACACTGACCGTGCTATTGTGAACGACTATTTTCGGAGTTCGGTTGTCAAACTTGACGCGCAGAAATATGCAGAAGATTTGTACTACAAAAACATTCGCATACCAAACGTAAAATTTAAAAATTGGGAGTTGAAATACGAGCAATATAGCGCCTTTGAGGCCTTTGTTTGCGACGAACTTATTTTGGATTCCGATTTTAAGGAGATTCAGCGCATCGGTTTTTTCAGCGAAGATTTTAGGTATCCTGCTGTTTTCGAAAATGGACACGAATGGATGGCCATCAAACCTAACGAAACAGCTACAATCCGCTTTGCTGTTGAGGCTGCGCATGGACGTGTTGTAACTTTTGGGCTTGGGCTTGGCTATTATCCGTATCTTGTTCATTTAAAGCCAAATGTTGAGAGTATAACCATTGTTGAGCACTCCAAAGATGTGATTGAACTTTTTAAAACCTACATTCTGCCTCAATTTGCCCAGCCAGAGAAGGTTAGGATAGTGTGCTCCGACGCTTTTGAATATGCCGAAAAGCAAATGCCCGATGAAAAATTCGATTACGCCTTTGCCGATACTTGGCGCGATGTTTCTGATGGACTGCCAATGTATCTGAAAATGAAAAAGTTAGAACACTTGAATCCGACAACTGAATTTTCGTATTGGGTTGAAGAGTCTCTGCTGTCGGGATACCGCTGGCAAATGTTTGATGCAGTGGTAGATAACGCAAAAAGTTACGATGAGGTCCGCCGTTGCTTGAGCGACGACGGATTGCGCCGGTTTGCCGCAACGCGCATAAAAATTGAAAAGTAGCTACTGTAATTTGATAAGTAGGTTTTTGGCGTTCAATTCACCGATTCAATATTTCAAGTTACTCACACTTTTTTATATCGTGCACGCGCATTTGCAGCGATTCTTTTCCTCTAAAAACGTTCGACTCAACCGAGAAGCAAGCGTCAAACGGATTCCCTGCTTGTATGTAGTCGAAAAATTCGCTTTGCCGGAAAGCAATAGCTGGCAGCTGCCGTCCATTTGGCTCGTCGGATATGAATAGTTTCAGATGTTCGCTGTTTTGCCCGACGCATTGTGCTTTTGCATAGATGTGCCGGGCCACAAACATTGGCGACATATTGCCTGGTCCAAACGGCTCAATCTGTCCTAACCACTTGAAAAACTTAGGTGTTATGTCGGCTATTCGTATTTCAGAATCAAAGTCGATGTGTGGCACTACCATGTCATCAGTAATCATTTCAACAGCAATTCTCTCAAACTTATCAATAAAGGCCTGTAAGTTTTCCTCTTTTAGCGTCAAGCCTGCGGCGTACATGTGTCCGCCAAAACTTTCAAGCAGGTCTTGGCATCGGTCGATGGCTTCGTATAAGTTGAAATCAGGAATCGAACGTGCCGAACCGGTTATTAAACCATTTGATTTGGTGCAAATTATGGTAGGCCGATAGTAGTAGTCAATCAGCCTCGAAGCTACAATTCCTATTACTCCTTTGTGCCATTCAGGGTTGTAAAGTATTGTCGATTTGCGGTTTAGTAATTCTTGACTACTATTAATTTTTTCTTTTGCCTCTTCGGTAATTGTTTTGTCTTGTTCTTTGCGGTCGGCGTTGTTTTTTTCGATGTGGTCAGCCAATTTTTCGGCATTTTGCATATTGCGCTCAACCAACAAATCGACAGCGGCCCGTCCTTTATCCATGCGCCCTGCGGCGTTTATGCGTGGTCCTATTTTAAATACAATGTCGTTTATTTTGATAGGAACAAAATCGGTTACTTCGGTGGGTTCGTATTCATCGCCAAAGTTGTAGATTTTGCTGCGTTCGGGTGGGGGGGTGATACCCGATTTTTTCATTACCGCACGTAAGCCGACGCGCGGATTGTTGTTGATTTGCCGAAGTCCGAAGTGTGCTAAAATCCGGTTTTCGTCAACAATTGGGACAATGTCGCTGGCGATGCTGACAACCACCAAATCGAGGAATGGCTTTATTTGGTAGAACGGAATTTTTTTTGCGATAGCGTAGGCTTGAATCAGTTTAAAGCCGACACCGCAGCCCGATAACTCGTTAAATGGATATTGGCAATCGGCACGTTTGGGGTCGAGTACGGCAATGGCCTGTGGCAGTTGTTCGCCGGGTTCGTGATGGTCGCAAATAATAAAATCGATGCCATGTTTGGTGGCATATTCAACTTTTGGTACGGCTTTTATTCCGCAGTCGAGTGCAATTATCAGTTTGCAATCTTTTTCAGCGGCATAGTCGATACCTTGGTATGAGATTCCATACCCTTCGGTGTAACGGTCTGGCACATAGTAAAATACATTTCGGCATTTACTTTTCAAAAATACATACATCATTGCAACAGAGGTAGTCCCGTCAACATCATAATCACCATAGATGAGCACGTTTTCGCGTTCAACAATGGCTTGTTCCAACCTTGCGACAGCTTTGTCCATATCCTTCATTAAGAATGGGTTGTAAAGCTTTTGTAGGTCAGGACGAAAAAAAACTCGTGCTGCATCGCAGCTATTTATACCTCGTTGCAAAAGTAGTCCGGCAATTGGCTTGCTCACGTTGATTGACTGTGCCATTTGGTCAATCTCGGAGTCGTCAGCCTGCTCCTTAATTATCCACTTCTTTTGCATCAATCATAATTTTATCACTTCCGTAAGCCCAATAAGCGTTTCGCAGAGTTGAATTAGCACACCACATTTCCAACTTCACTTTTTAACACACTTTATCTCAACTTTTTATCGATTATCTGATTAAATCGATCCGCAAAAAACTTACAGAACTTTTCTTGTGCCATTAGGCAGATGCAAAGCGAATATAGGTGATTGAAAAACTTTTGACAAATTTTTTTTCGGTTTTTCTTTCGAAAATTAACGCTTTGCCTTGTTATACAAGAAGATACCTATAAAACCAAAAATGACATTTGGAATCCAAACGGCTATTACGGGTGGTACGTTGGCATTGGTTGCTAAAACGGTTGAAACTTGCATAAACATTATGTAGGTGAATGCTAAAAGTATTCCTATTCCGATGTTCAGTCCTATGCCGCCGCGTGTTTTTCGCGACGAAAGCGAAACGCCAATTAGCGTCAGTATGAATGTTGAAAAAACTGATGCGAAACGTTGGTGTTTCTCAAGTTTCCAAAGCACAATATTTTCGGCCCCTTTTCGCGTCTCTTCTTCTATAAATGCGTTGAGCTCTTGATAATTCATAGCTTCGACAACGTTGCGCCGTCGGGTGAAATCGGTAGGAAACATATTTAGTGTGGTGTCGAGTTTCCGGTGAAAAACTACTTGTTCCTTTCCGTCTTCAAACGTGCGAATGTAGCAATTGCTGGCTCGCCATTTGTTTATGGTTGAGTCCCATTGCACGTAATCCGAGATTAGTTTCGATTTCAGTTCGCCGTCTTCAATTTGTTCGATAGCAAACTTATAGCCAATGTTGTAATCGTTGTTGTAGCTTTCCATGTAGATAAATTGGCCAGGCAAAATCTGTTGGTGAATATCGTGTTCGCGGTTCGTGAATTTGTTGCGGATGTATTTTTCTTCAAATTCAAGCCGATGTTTGTTGGCAGGAGGTATCACCCAGTTAATCAGCAGGAAAGATAGAATGGACAGGATTAAAGCCGATACAAAATAAGGGTACATCAATCGTCTGTAGCTGATGCCGCTGCTCAAGATGGCGATTATCTCGGAGTCGCCAGCCATCTTCGATGTGAAAAATATTACGGCTATGAAGATGAACATTGATGAGAAGAGGTTGGCAAAGTAGGGGATAAAATTGAAGTAGTAATCGAAAATGATGGCTTTTAGTGGGGCTTGTTTTACCAGAAAATCGTCAATTTTTTCTGATATGTCGAAGATTACAACTATTAAAATGATGAGTAGCAACGCAAAAAAGAAAGTTCCTAAAAATTTGCGAATAATATACCGGTCTAATTTTTTTGCTAACGGATTGATAGTCATCTTATAAACGATTTGTAACTTTGTTTGCCATTTGTGTTTTCCAGATTGCGAAATCACCCTTAATTATGTGTTGGCGTGCTTGCCCTACAAGCCATAGGTAGAATGCCAAATTGTGCATACTGGCTATTTGCATGCCAAGCATTTCTTGTGCTGCAAAAAGGTGGTGCAGGTAGGCTCGTGTGTAGTAACTGTCGACAAATGAGGTCCCGCAATGGTCGATGGGGGTAAACTCGTTTTCCCATTTTTTGTTTTTTATGTTGATGATTCCTTCTGAGGTAAACAACATTCCGTTGCGTCCGTTGCGTGTTGGCATTACGCAATCAAACATATCAACACCGCGGCTGATGGCTTCTAAAATATTGGCGGGTGTGCCAACGCCCATTAGATACCGGGGCTTGTCGGCAGGCAAGATGGCGTTTACCACTTCAATCATTTCGTACATAACATCGGTGGGCTCGCCTACGGCCAAGCCGCCAATGGCGTTGCCGTCCATACCAAGCCCCGCAATTTCTGTGGCTGATTGTCGGCGCAAATCGGCATACGCAGCTCCTTGAACTATCGGGAAATACGATTGGTGATGTCCGTAAAGCGGTTCGCTGTTTTTGTATGCTTCGACACCTCGTTTTAGCCAACGCATTGTAAGGCTGAGTGAGCGACGGGCGTAGTTGTAGTCGCAATCGCCCGGCGGGCACTCATCAAGTGCCATCATAATATCGGAGCCAATTATGCGCTCCATTTCTACTACATTTTCTGGTGTAAAAATGTGTTTCGAGCCATCGATGTGTGAACTGAATTTCGCACCTTCTTCGGTAAGTTTTCGGTTTTGCGATAGCGAAAAAACCTGAAAACCGCCACTATCGGTTAGTATAGGTTTATCCCAATGCATAAATTTGTGCAGTCCGCCAGCCTCTTGAAGCAATTTTTTCCCGGGGCGTAAGTAAAGATGATAGGTGTTGCCTAAAATTATCTGCGCCTGAATATCGTCGGCGACATCGCGCTGATGAATGCCTTTGACGCTACCAACAGTGCCTACTGGCATAAATATCGGTGTTTGAATCAAACCATGGTCGGTGCTGATTTCGCCCGCCCGGGCAGCTGATTTTGAGTCGGTGGCTATTAGTTTAAATCTCATTTCTACTGAAAAAGTGGGCAAATATAAGAAATTGGCAGCAAGTTTAAAGTTTAACAGATTTAAAGTTTAACAGTGCGAATGGTTTAAAGTTTTAAAAGTTAGGCAACTTTAAAGTTGGCAGTCGAGTTATATGTAATGTGTAAATTGATATGTGAATGTGCCGATAATTTTTGTTCAATCGCGACTAAACAAAACAAAAAATATTATTTTTGTCGCTCATTTCAGAAAAAAAATAATGACAGACGCTAACCGCATTAACGAGCAAAAAACTCTAATTGAAAAATTTGGCGCTTATTTTGAATCGCTTGGCTTTCAGCCGATTGCAGGACGAATAACAGGTTTGCTTATAGTGTCGGATAATGAAAAATTGTCGTTTGATGAAATAACTAATGAGCTGAATATCAGTAAAGGTTCAGCCAGCACAGTGTTGCGCAGCCTGCAGGAAAAAGGCAGCGTCAATTGCATTACAAATGAGGGCGAACGTCGTCATTATTATCAGATTAACACACAAAATCTTTTTAAACTTTTAGACGATTTTGAGAAAAAATGCCTTGATGTCAGGCAACTGCTTAGCAGCGCATTCAGCTTGAAAAAAGATAAAGATGCCAACAATTCGGTGTTCTGTAAAAAAATGATAAAAACGATTGACTATTACCGGGACGGCTTGTCGGTTTTAAGGCAAGAATTAGCTAACGCATAATATAAAATAAGATATATGGAGAAAAGAGTTGTAATTACAGGAATGGGAATTTACTCGTGCATAGGCAAAAACCTTGCCGAGGTTCAAGATTCGCTATATAATGGAAAATCGGGCATTGTGTTTGACCAAGCCCGAAAAGATATGGGCTTCCGCTCGGCACTGACTGCGTATCTTGAAAAACCCGACCTTAAAAAAGCGCTTAGCCGCAATCAGCGTGTTTATATGCCCGAACAGGCATTTTATGCGTATGTCGCTACCGATGAGGCACTTAAAAATGCGAAAATCGACCAAGACTATCTCGATAAAAATGTTGTCGGATTGCTATATGGCAACGATAGCAGTGCCGACCCGGTTGTGAAAGCCGTTGACACCATGCGCGAAAAGAAAGACACCACACTTGTTGGCTCTGGCGCAATTTTCCAATCAATGAACTCGACAGTAACAATGAACCTGTCGTGCATCTACAAACTACGCGGCATAAACCTGACAATATCGGGCGCGTGTGCCAGTGGCTCGCACGCAATAGGGCTTGGAGCATTGCTTATCCGCAACGGATTGCAAGATATGGTGGTTTGCGGTGGCGCACAGGAAGTCAACCCGTTCTCAATCGGCAGCTTCGACGGCATCAGCGCATTTTCGGTTCGCGAAAACGAGCCCACAAAAGCATCACGCCCGTTTGACCGCGACCGCGACGGACTTGTACCAAGCGGTGGCGCTGCAACAGTGATAATTGAGGAATACGAACACGCCGTAAAACGCGGCGCACCAATAATTGCCGAAATTTTGAGCTACGGATTCTCATCAAATGGCGACCATATATCATCGCCAAACGTGGCAGGACCGACGGCATCGCTTGAGATGGCAATAAAACTTGCAGGCATCAATATCGATGAAATCGGTTACATCAATGCACACGCGACATCAACACCAGTGGGCGACGCGCAAGAGGCAAAAGCCATTTACAATGTGTTTGGCGATAGAAAAATTGAAGTAACATCGACAAAATCGCAAACAGGACACGAAATGTGGATGGCAGGCGCAAGCGAAGTTATCTACTCAACAATAATGATGAAAAACAACTTTATAGCTGCCAATCTGAATTTCGAAAACCCCGACGAAGATTCTGCAAAACTGCTGATTCCGGACAAACGCATCGAAAAGAAATTCGACACCTTCTTGTCAAACTCGTTCGGCTTTGGCGGAACAAACGCGACATTGATTGTCAGAAATATGTGATTGTTTAATAATCAGAATCTGAAATCCTGAAATTGATTTTAATAACTAACTTTAATGGTAGAATCAGAAATAATTGGTAAACTTAACAATATTTTGGCGCAAGAATTTGAAGTTGAAGTGTCGGCAATAAAGCCCGAAGGCAATATTAAAGATACATTGATGCTGAATAGCCTTGACGCTGTGGACATGATAGCCGTAATAGAATACGAGTTTGGCATTAAAATTCCATCGGCGGAATATGCTAAAATGAAAATATTTTCGCAATTATACGATTATCTTATAACACATTTAAACTGAATAATTTATAAACATTAACAATACATTATTATGGAAAAGCAGGAACTTATCAAAACCATTAACGAAGTGTTGGCAGACGAATTTGAAATTGAAGTTAGCGAAATAACTCCAGATGCCGACATCAAAGCTACACTTAACCTTGATAGCCTTAGCCTTGTTGATATGGTGGCGCTTATCGAGGAAAAATTCGGAGTGAAAATCAAGGGCACCGAACTTGCCAGCGTTAAAACATTCGGCTTGCTCTACGACTTTGTTTTTGAGCACATGGCTAAATAACGAATTTGCATAAATAGATTAGGGATTTAATGTTAAATCTCTAATCTTTAAATGTTTATGCATTGAAAATATTTCAGAAATGAAACAAGCCATCTACAAAGGCAGCGATATTGAAAAACTCATTCCACAGCGAGCGCCAATGATGATGGTATCGCACTTTTTCGGCGCCACAGAAACCGATGCCGAAACGGGGCTTAAAATCTTGGCCGACAATATTTTCTGCAAAAACAACCACCTGACCGAACCCGGCCTGATTGAGCACATAGCACAATCGGCGGCAGCCTTTGCGGGATACAACGCCCTACAGTCGGGCGAGAAAGTGGTTTTAGGCTTCATTGGCGAAATCAAAAAACTGACAATCAACTCGTTGCCCGCTGTCGGCTCGATTATTGAGACGCGAATCGCCATTGTTCAGGAAGTGATGAACGTACTGCTTATGAGCGCCCGCTCAACCGTTGACGGCCAAACTGTTGCCGAATGCAGTATTAAGTTGTTTATGGATAAATAAGAAACAAAACTTATTGTTTCTATATATTGCTAATAAATAAAATTGACCACTTTTATTTATTGGCAGCAAATGAAACAGACCACTATAGACACAAGGTCTTGATTTTGACAAGTTCGCCACAGACACTTTGCGAGTTCACGCTACCATCTATAATGTGCAAATTATCGGTGAAGCCGTCTATTTCGGTGTGAACACAAACGCACCACACACAAACCAAGCCACAATGGAGCGAAACAAAATTCGTTGTTT
>CALBPW010000032.1 GCA_937899145.1 uncultured Bacteroidota bacterium | reverse complement strand
CTCGTGTTTATGCAGGTCGGTTTCAATATTCCCTATCACCTCGTCTATGATTCTCAACTCCTCTATCAGGTGCAGCGGGAGCTTTGTGTTCTGATAGTTGTAGGTGCCTGTACCCTCATGCTTTACATCGTCCAGCTTCTTCACACTGACGCATAGAGCATCCGCCTCCTCAAAAGTTTTGATGAATTCTTTGTTTTCACTTGTAATGGAAGGAAGCTCACACCGGGCAATGTCTATATTGCATGTCAGCCCATGGGCAAAGCATCTGTCCTGAATGTAAGACACGAACTCGGCTCCCAGCGCATCTACAAAATATCTTTTCGCTGAGATCTCGATATTTTTACGTTTCAGAAAAGATTTGAATTTCGTCATGCTTCGCATTCTCCGTTCTTGTAACTTGTGCCACATTATAAAACGACGGAAAAGCCCATGACAAGAATCGTTAAATCTTTAGCAGGGAAGGGTTCGAATCACTCGGGCGGGATTGCCGGCAGCGATCACGTTGGCCGGTATGTCTTTGGTCACAACAGAGCCTGCGCCGATGATGCCGTAACCCTGGTCAAGGACACACAGCAGCTGTTGCCGCTGGCTGTAAACAAACACAAGAAAGTCCTGCTGCAGGTTTTAGGCCCCTTTGATTCGAATACCCGCGTGCGGGCCTATATGACGGAAAAACTAACCAGAGAAGGCTTTGAGGTATATCATTATGAGCCGGAGCACTTTGGCATGCATCTGGATAATGTCGGTGATATAAAGCGCAAGTACGATTTGGTGATCTATATCGGCAATGTGGAAAACGCCAGCAACCAGACCACGGCGCGAATTCAGTGGAAAACCTTCTTCGGACTCGGCAACAATCTGCCCTGGTTTGTCTACGAAGTGCCGACCTTGTTTATCAGTCTGGCCAATCCCTATCATTTGCTGGATGTGCCAATGGTCAAGACCTTTATCAATGCCTACTCCAACAATGAATACGTTATGGACGCTGTGGTGGAAAAAATCATGGGCCGCTGGGCAACCGAGTGCACTAAATTCAACTACATATCGGTAGCTGCAGGCAATAGCAACTATACAAGCATTGGCGGCGTACTCTATACCAGCGATTTAAGAATACTGGTATGCTTTCCTGAAGCACTAAACACTATTGAATATGTAATACCCGAAGGCACTGTTTATGCGGCCACCGATGCTCTTTACCATTTGCGCTTAGTGCAGTCGATAACCATACCAACAACAATGGTTGACATTGAATACGGCTCATTCGATCAATGCCCCAATCTGAAAACCCTTGTTCTGAAATCATCGACACCGCCGACACTGCACAAAAACATGGAAGGCACATCGCTAACAGGCATATATGTGCCATGCGGCGAGTCGGCGACATACTCAAACAGCGGCAACTGGAGTTCGTATAGCGGTGGACATATAAATAACGCTGTTGTAGTGGAGTTTTATGTTGAAACCAACAATGTTGAACTTGGCGATGTGGCCATCACCAGCCGGGCCGACTGCGACGGCTACGAGATGACCATCCAAGCACAGCCAACATCGTTTGGCACATTCTCACATTGGACCGATGGCAGCACCGACGCAACCCGCGTTATCGCCATCAACCCCGACGATATGTCGATTATATACCGATACAAAGCCATATTCGACCCAAAACCTTATACTATAACATTAGAGAAAAAAACAACAAAACTTGGTACAACTAATGTAAAAAGCCGATACCAAATATCAGCCACAGACGGGTCAACAACTATTGCCACTACAGGCTCAAATACAACTGCAAGTGGCACTTTCTACTATGGCGACACACTGACACTTTATGTTGACATAACGGGGACTGGTCTTAAATTTAGAAGATGGAATGGCAGCATCACCGACAATCCGCGCATTGTAGTTGTAAAAGAAACCGACTCATACACAGGCAGTATAACCTATTCAGCCGAAATAACTACTGGTAATGTTACAATAAAAACAGCATCAAATGATAATACCTATGGCACTACAACACCAACAACACCACAATCAGTAAGTTTTGGAACCGATGTAACCATAACCGCCACGCCAAACGCCAACTACCAACTTATGTATTGGGACGATGAGCCAGACAACACAAGCCCTGAACTAAGCCGCACTATAACTGCAACAACCGACAAGACATACAAGGCATACTTCGGCTTAAAAACTTACAAGATAACCGCCACGCCAAACGACGCCGAGATGGGCACGTGCAGCGGTTACGGCACATTCCAGCATGGCAAAACAACAACACTAACAGCCACACCAAACACCGGCTATGAGTTTGTACGGTGGAACGATGGCAACACCAACGCATCGCGCTCAATAACCGTTACTGCCGCCGCCGACTACGTGGCAATATTCCAACCCATAAAATACACCATCAATTTTTATAACGAAGGTGGAACGCTTTTGGAGACTAAAGAGGTGGATTACAACACATTACCAACATACACCGGCTCAACGCCAACCAAAGCATCAACAGCACAATACGCATACACACACAATGGCTGGACACCGGCAATAGCAACAGTTACAGGCACAGCCAACTACACAGCCACCTATAGCAGCACACTGCGCTCGTACACCATAACATTTAAAAATTACGACGGCACAACACTTGCCACGCCAACCGTAAACTATGGCGCTACGCCAACATATAGCGGCTCTACCCCAACCCGCGCAGCCGATGTGCAGTACACCTACACCCACAATGGATGGTCGCCAACAATAACATCGGTAACAGGTGCGGCCACATACACGGCAACCTTCAGCACAACAACAAACAAATATGCCATCCGATTCTTGAATGGCGGCAATGTGATACAAAACAGCAATTGGGATTACGGCACAACACCAAGCTACACCGGAGCAACACCGACAAAATCGGCTACTGCCGAGTGGACATACACCTTCAAAGGCTGGGATCAGGAAATAACAACTGTTACGGGTGCAAAAGACTACTCAGCAACATTCAACCAGACAAAGAACAAATACACAATTCTGTTCAAAAACGATGATGGCACAACCCTGCAAACATCGGAATTGGAATACGGCTCAACGCCAAGCTACACTGGAGCTACACCAACCAAAGCCGCCACTGCCGAGTGGTCATACACCTTCAAAGGCTGGGATCAGGAAATAGCAACTGTTACGGGAGCCAAAACATACACGGCAACCTACACGGCAACCAAGAACAAATATGCCATAACATTCAAAAACTACAACGGGACACAACTTCAGAAAACCGATGTTGAATACGGCACCATTCCAACCTACAGCGGAGCTACGCCAACCAAACCTGCCGATGCCGACTACACCTACACATTCAGCGGTTGGGACACTGATTTGGTGGCAGTAACAGGCGAGAAAACATACATTGCGCAATTCTCAACCTCCGATGTGCTATACACCATCACCTTCAACAACTACGACGGCAGCCTGATAACAACCAAGCAATACACGCACAATGCCATGCCAAGCTACACCGGCACTCCTGCCCGCGCAGCCGACGCACAATACACCTACACATTCAACGGCTGGTCGCCCGCACTTGCGGCAGTAACTGCCAACGCCACATACACAGCAACTTACAGCACAACCACAAACAAATATACCATCAGCTTTATTGATGACGACAACAGCGAACTGAAAAAATTAGAAAATGTGGCATACGGAACAACTCCAAGCTACGGAGCAAATCCGACAAAAGCCTCAACAGCACAATACACCTACACATTTGCAGGCTGGACACCCGCAATTACAAATGTAACCGGCAATGCCACATACAAAGCAACCTACAACAGCACCATACGCCAATACACAATAACATACATTGACGGCAACGGAAGCTCGACAACCGAAACACTAAACTACAACGAAATGCCGACACCGCCGGCGAATCCTGCCAAAACAGCAACCGCCAAATACACCTATACATTCAGCGGTTGGGACAAGCCAATAGTAGCAGTTAGCGGCAATGCCACATACACAGCACAATTCAGCAGCACCATAAACAAATACACCATACGCTTTGTAAACTACAACAACGACGAACTGCAAAACACAGATGTAGAATACGGAACAACACCATCTGAGCCATCGGCACCCTCAAAACCATCCGATGCGCAATATTCATACTCGTTCAAAGGCTGGGATTCAGAAATAACAGCCGTTACAGAGGCCAAAACCTACAAAGCGACCTACAACAACAATCTGCGCTCGTACGACATTCACTTTGTCAACGACGACAACACGCCGCTTGAAACCTACACCGTTGAATACGGCAAAACACCCGCATACAGCGGCTCCACACCTACCAAGCTGCCAACCGTGCAATACACCTATACCCACTCAGGCTGGACACCCGAGATAGCAAACGTTACAGGCGAAGCAACCTACAAAGCAACCTACAATCGGAGTTTGCAACAATACAAGGTAACATTCCTGAACTACAACAACGACATTCTGCAAGAATCAAACATCACCTACGGATTGCACCCGTCGTACAACAAAGAAACGCCAACCAGAACAGGCACAGCAAAATACAGATACGAGTTTAAAGGCTGGTCGCCTGCCATAACTAACGAGACAACAGTTACCGGCGCGCAAACCTACACGGCCCAATTCAACGAGATAACAAACACCTACACCATAACATTTGTCAACTACGACGACGAGCCATTGTATTCGTCCGACTTCAAGTACGACGAAATGCCATCGTATGGTGGCGAAACGCCCGAAAAGCCGAGCGATGCCGAACACACCTACACCTTCATTAGCTGGACACCGGCAATAGCCACAGTTACAGGCGCCGCCACCTACAAAGCACAATTCTCGACGGCGGCAACACTATACGACATCACTTTCAAAGATTATGACGGCTCCATACTGAAAAGCGAAAAGTACGAATACGGACAAACACCAACTTGCGCCACTCCTATCCGCCCGCAAGACGACCAATACATCTATACCTTTACAGGCTGGACACCGGCAATAGCCAACGTTACTGCCGATGCCGAATACACAGCCTCATACAGCAGCACCGTACGCCAATACGACATCACATTTGTTGACGGCAACGGCGCATCGCAAAAAGTAAAAGTGAATTACGGCGAAGTTCCGACAGCCCCGTCAACACCAACCAAAACAGCTACTGACGAATTCACATACACCTTCAGCGGCTGGCAACCCGATATTGCAACAGTAACAGGCGAAGCAACCTACACCGCACAATTCACACCCGTAAAGCAGAAGTACACAATAACATTTGTTGATTACGACGACAGCGAGATACAAAGCAGCCTACTGCCACACGGCGAAACACCATCGTGCACCGCACCAACACGCACCGCCGACCTTCAGTACAGCTACACCTTCCGCAGCTGGACACCAACACTTGCACCCGTAACAGGCACTGCAACCTACAAAGCCACCTACAACGCAACACCAATCGAGTACCTGATACTTGCAACATCAGCCGACAACACACAAGGCACAACATCGGGCTCGGGCGAATACCAGTACAACGCTGAGGCAACAATAAAAGCCACACCGCAAATCGGCTACCACTTCGAAAAATGGAACGATGAGGTAACAACCAATCCGCGCATTGTAACCGTAACCAGCAATGCCGAATACACTGCACTATTTGCGCCCAACACCAACACCGAGTACACGCTGAACATCTACACACAAAACATCGAAAACGATGATTATCAGCTTGAAACCCGCACAATGACCGGAACAACAAATCAATTATCGGCATACGAAGCACCTGCACGCACAGGCTTCAGCTTGCAAGACTTTGAACAAACCATCATCAATGGCGACGGAAGTTCCTCAATATCAGTTTACTACAACCGGAACAGCTACACCATCAGCTTTGTAAACGACGACGGGAGATCGGAAGAG